>NZ_JSYI01000057.1:0-3526 GCF_001023515.1 Diaphorobacter sp. J5-51
GCTGCCGCATGTTCAAAGGAGCATCGCCATGCAACAAATCACCATCCAATTCCGCGACGACGACACGCTGCCGGATCGCGTGCGGAAAATGGCCGAGCTGCGTCAAACATCTCCTCAGGACATCATTGAGCGCGCGCTCTGCGCTTACCTGGGAGATTTCGGACTTACGCCTATTCCTGAAGGATTTCGCCCGAAAACCATCATTGAATTGGCCGAGGCAATAGGGTCTATCAAGCCCGCCAAACCAACCTAGTCGCCCTCAGCGGGGCAGGAGTTACCAATGAGTAAGCTTTCTGCCCCTGTTGGGGCAATTGTGCGCGTGTGGTTTCTGGAGTCAGAAGACATTCTGAAGCCGGGGCCAAAGTTCCGCCCATGCTTGGTGATTGCTGAGGAAGTACGCAACGGGCGCCCTATGGTGCTTGTTGTGTATGGAACCAGTCAAAACACCGACTGGAGTGGAAACACCGAAGTTGTCGTTAACCCTGATGGCTACAAAGTCATCAAAGCGGCGACGAAGTTCTGCTTCCAGAGAGCCTTTTGGCTCCCCCTTCAGACCAAGTATTTCCTGTCAAACGGCAGGCAACCCTTGCCTGAGAACCTCCGACGTGAGCACATTGACCTCTGCAAGAGGCCATTGCAAGCGTCAAATTTGTTTCGTTAACCCAACCGGGGTCACCTATCCCCGGTTGGGGCATGGTGACTTCATCTTCAAAAAGGAAATCACCATGACCATTTCTATCAACCCCAAAAAGGCGGAGAAACTGCTGAGCGCATACATCAATGCGCGGACGCCGATCTTGTTGACTGGCGCCCCTGGCGTTGGCAAATCCTCCATTGTGGAGGCCGCAGCAGAGGCTGCAGGGTACGACATTATTCTGTCGCATCCTGTGGTGTCCGATCCCACGGACGCAAAAGGCCTACCCTGGCCCGACAAGGATGGCGAAACCGCCACCTTCCTGCCGTTCGGAGATCTGGCGCAGGCCATTAACGCAACCAGGCCAACGGTCTGGTTTCTCGATGATCTGGGACAGGCATCTCCTGCTGTTCAGGCAAGCTTCATGCAGTTGCTCCTTGCTCGACGGGTCAATGGGCACAAGCTGCCCGACTGCGTGACTTTCGTTGGGGCAACCAATCGCTCCCGTCGCGAAGGCGTAACGGGCATGCTCGCGCCTGTGCTGTCTCGCTTCGGCACGGTCGTGGAAGTCGTGGTTTCGGTAGACGACTGGACGCAGTGGGCGCTGAGGGCAGATATGCCACCTGAGCTCATATCGTTTTTGCGATTCCGTCCCGATCTTCTGCATGTCTACGACGGCGCCAAGAAGGCCAACGACATGGAAAATTTCCCGTGCCCTCGGACATGGGAGTTTGCCGGAAGGAGCCTCAAAATGACGTTGCCAGAGGATCTTGAGTTCGCAGCCATAGCTGGCGCGGTAAGTGAGGGTGCTGCGATTGAATTTCGCGCGTTCTTGACCATGCTTCGCAGCAACTTGCCGAACCCTGACAGGATCATCCTAGATCCAGACAACGCACCAATCCCGACCCGCCCCGACATGCTATGGGCTGTGTGCACTGCATTGGCCAAGAAGGCTTCGGACGCCAACTGTGGCCGAATCTTCCGCTACGCAGAGCGCCTGCACGCGGATGGGAAAAGTGAGTTCGGCACCTTGATGGTGAAGGACATCAGCAGGCTGCAGCCTACGGTAACTGAAACCCCGGACTGGGCGCGACTGGCCGTGAGCGATCTCGGCAAGTCGTTCCTTGGTTGAGGATTGAAAGCACGGGCGGCGCCCAACGCTGTCTCGGCGCTCCATAGCCGACCGGCCTGTGCCTCAGAGAAATCTGGGGCGTAGGTTTGGTCTACACCCACCACCCGGACGGGCTCCATGCCCGCCAGGGAAGGAGTTCGTCCCTCTTTCAAAGGACGAGCTATGCTGTTAAAGTTGTTACGGCACCTTCAACAGGAAGTCAAGATCGCATTGAGGACTCCAACGCTCAAGCAGAAGGAAGCCTACGGGCGACTGGCGCGCGGCATGCGTGATTGGATGCGTTTCAGTGGCGTATTCTGACCATAACGCCACGGTTGTCTTGATCTCAAGGATGCTTGCGCTTGCTTTCTGGGCGTTGGTTCTGTTTGTGATCGGCGCATTGTTCAGCAAAGGAGAATGAAATGCTTTTCGTGATTGGAAATATCTTCATGGGACTCATTTGCTGTGGTTTTCTTTATCTCGCGACGCGCGAGACAAGGAAGCCTGACCAGCACTGAGAGCATCACTACCTGAGCGTTAGTTGGCGTTAGACACCGACCACAAGCGCATTGGTTTTTCAAACGACCCGCCCCTGACAGCTGTCAGGCGTGGGTTTTTTTACACCCTTGACGGGCACTTGTTGCCCGTTGGGCCGGTGTCCGTCTCTTTTACAAGGAGCGGAAAATGTCGAATCGCATCGAGGAAGAAACGATTACCCTGACCGTCACACGCCATCAGCTTGCGATCGTGCAATCAGCAGTGCTGGAGTACCGAGAGCTGATCAGCTCGCCAACATCGGCTGACCGCGACGCCCTCGGCGACGAGTGGGCTGACCAGGAGGTTGATGCAGCGGATGCGTTGCTGAATGGAGAGTTGGCCGCAGCGAAGAAAGCTCTTGCCGTCACGTCTAGCGCGTCCTCTGCCGGGGAAGTGTCGGATGACAAAGATCCGGAGCGAATCGAAAAGCTCAACGCCTTGGGCTTCAACGACGAAGCGGAATACCAAGAGCACCAGCGCGTGTTGCAGGAATCCAGGAACTTGGCCGCCCAACAAACGGTGTTGAGTCGCACCGAGGCCATGACCAAGTTCAAAGAATTGGTTCGGAAACACGGGCTGCAGTGGACGGCAGCAGTTCCGAAAGAAGCTTACGAGCAGCTTCGGGAATGCAACAAAGTTCTGACCACCAAAGATCGGCGTGAAGCCATGGGCTTTCGCGTTTAACTGCTAGGCTACCCGGCAAAATACGATCTTGCCTGACGGAATTGGAAACGAACAGATGAATCACCCTGATGGGCACTTGTTGCCCGCTGGGCCGGTGTCTGTCGCTTTTTTGCAGGAGAGAACAAATGAACGCTAACGTAGTCGAAGCGGATGTATGGCCGGTGAGCCATTCGGGGGGAGAGAAATCCATCAGCGATGATGACCTCTGTTCCGAGTGCGCGCACTGCAGCTACCGTCCAGGAGAAATGAGCGGATGCGAAAAAAATTGGCCTGGACTTGAAAATAACGACTATTACGTTGTTTCTTGCCAGATGTTCCAAGAAAAATAGATGTAACATTGAAGCCATTCCTTCGGGGATGGTTTTCTAAAGCATCCTTTTGGGTTCTTCAGAAAACCAAGTTTGTTCCTCGGGTGCGTAATGCACTGAGTTCAAAAGGTTGCTGGCCTGTCGCAAGACGAAACAGCATTCAACGCACGCAAGTGCAAATTCAACCCACGCGGGGCCACCCCGCCGGGTTGGCTTCGCTCTGTCATGGAGCATAGAATGAGCAGCATGAAC
>NZ_JSYI01000058.1:0-81231 GCF_001023515.1 Diaphorobacter sp. J5-51
TTTCACGCCATTCGCACTGGCAAAAATAGTGTGAACAGGCCCTAGCAGCCGCCGCGCACCTGGCACTCGGGCACGATGCGCCCATGCGCATCGCGCCACTGCATCGGCGGGCCGTCGGAAGACGGCGCCGCCGGCGCGGGTGGCTGCGGCGGCCGGTACGGATCGTGCAGCACGGTGGATGAGCCCACGCCGGCTCCGACGTGTGCGCCGCCCATGGGAACCGAGGCACCCACGCCCACGCCGCCAGTCACCTGGCCGCTTGGGTGTACTCCCACTCCGACGCCCACCGGCCCCACGCCGGTGCCCACCCCGGCTGATACGCCGCCCGAGCCCACGCCGACGCCCACGCTGAACGGCCCCACCGGCACGCCCACGCCCAGGCGCGCCGACGGGCCGGCGCAGGCGGACAGCACCAACGCGGCCAGCGCGGCGGCGGTGCGCACGGGGCGCGAGGACGCAGTGCGAGAGGGCATGCCGCCATGGTACGCCTGCCCACCGTATTGCAAAATCAATAGCTGTCAGCGCTTGTCCCACATGCGTTAGGGGTGTTTTCATTCAGAATGGCGGCTTCTTGAAAGGAACTCACCCATGGCCGGCGCCAGCCTTCTGACCCTGCTTGACGACATCGCCACCATCCTGGACGACGTGGCCCTCATGACCAAGGTGGCCGCCAAGAAAAGCGCCGCCATGGCCGACGACGTGTCCGTCATGACCAAGGTGGCGGCGCAAAAGACCGCAGGGGTGCTGGGCGACGACCTGGCGCTCAATGCCCAGCAGGTCACCGGCGTGCGGGCAGAGCGCGAGATCCCCGTCGTGTGGGCCGTGGCCCGGGGGTCCCTGGTGAACAAGGCCATCCTCGTGCCGGCGGCGCTGCTCATCAGCGCGTTCGCGCCGTGGGCCGTGACGCCGCTGCTCATGGTGGGCGGTGCCTTCTTGTGCTTCGAAGGCTGCGAAAAGCTCGCGCACAAGCTTTTGCACACGCCCGAGGAAGACGCCGTGCAACACGCGATCCATGCGCAGGCCAACGCCAATCCCAACGTGGACCTGGCGCGGGTGGAGAAGGACAAGATCAAGGCGGCCGTGCGCACCGACTTCATCCTCTCTGCCGAAATCATCGCCATCACCCTGGGCGCCGTCGCGGGCGCGCCTTTTGCGCAGCAAGTGGCGGTACTGGCGGGCATTGCCGTCCTGATGACGGTGGGGGTCTATGGCCTCGTGGCGGGCATCGTGAAGCTGGACGACCTGGGCCTGTGGCTCAGCCGCCAGGCCAGCAACGCGGCACAGGCCCTGGGCCGCGGCATCGTCGCGGCCGCACCCTGGCTCATGAAGACGCTGTCGGTGGTCGGCACCGCAGCCATGTTCCTCGTCGGCGGGGGCATCCTGGTGCATGGCATGCCGGCGCTGCACCATGCCGTCGAGGGCGTGGGCGCGGCGGTGCAGGGTTGGCCGCTGGGCGGACTGTGGTCAGTGCTGGTGACCAACCTGCTCAATGCCGTGGTGGGCTTGGTGGCGGGCGCCGTGGTGCTGGCGGGGTGGACGCTGGTGGGACGGCTGCGCGGCAAGGCGGCTGCCAATGGCACGCATTGAGTGAGGCCATATGCCGCCGTTTGTGACGGAATAGACACATACGAATAGACACACAGATTCTGGGTTTGATCTGCAGCAATATTGACCATATTACTCGTGGGCTTAATACGTGCACGGGGGTCGTCCCCGGTCAACCCAACGTATCGAGTCAACATGAAAAAGAATCTTCTGGCCCTGGCCGTTCTGTGTGCGATGACCTCCGGCGCTGCCTTCGCGCAGCAGGTTGCGGAAGGTTCCTGGCTGGTGCGTGCACGCGCGGTGCATCTGGACAGCGCCAACAACGGTGCCGCCGGCGACGCGGGCGTGAGCATCAACGACAAGTGGATTCCTGAAGTCGACGTCTCGTACTTCTTCACGCCCAACCTCGCTGCCGAACTGGTCCTGACCTATCCGCAAAAGCACGACGTGCGCCTGAACGGCGACAAGATCGGCTCGCTCAAGCACCTGCCGCCCTCGCTGCTGCTGCAGTACCACTTCACGAACTTCGGCGCGTTCAAGCCGTACGTCGGCGCTGGTGTCAACTACACGCGCTTTTCCAGCGTGAAGCTGCCCGCGGGCCTGGACGTGAAGCGCAACAGCTGGGGCGGTGCCCTGCAAGTGGGCTTCGACTATGCGCTGGACAAGAACTGGTCCCTGAACGTGGACGTGAAGAAGGTGTACATCGACACCGACGTGCGCGGCGTGGGCACTTTCAAGGTCGACCCGGTGCTGTTCGGCGTGGGCGTGGGCTACCGCTTCTAAGCACGCAAGTTCCGTTCTTCATGGTGGGGTGGGCCGGCGCATGCGCCGGCCCTTTTTTTATCCTCGGCGGACGGTAAATTGATGCTCTCATTGAAGGAGCTATTTGCGCTTGGTGGGCAAGCGCTTCCGCCTGATTTGATCCTTTATTGGCTGGGCGGCGAAAAAGCCAACCACAGCGGGCAATCCGGCACAAGAGGTGCACTGTGGATTGCCCTGCAGATCGCGCGTGGCCTACGCTGCAGCGCTATGTCTGCAGTTTCTCCCCTTGCTCGGCTTGACGGCGTCCTTCACCACCTCGGCCTGGCACGGCCGCAACCGCCCGCGGATGTGGCCNTGCTGCGGCGCCACGGGCACGCCATTGCCCAGGCCGTAGGCCCGGCGCGTGTGGTGATCGAGCCCGGGGCGGGCAATTGCGACAAGGCGCGCGAGCTCTGCGCGCTGGTGCGGGCCACGCACTTCGTGGGCGTGGACATCTCCGCCGACTACCTGCGGGATGCTATCGCGCGCCTGCGCGTGGCACTGCCGGGCCTGCATGCCCGCGCCGTGGGCGCGGACATCACCCGGGGTGTGCACCTGCCGCCGGACGTTCCCGGTGCGCGCCGCCTCGTCTTCTACCCCGGCTCGTCCATCGGCAACTTCGACCCGCCCCAGGCACTGGCCCTGCTGCGGCACATGCGCGAACTGGCGCTGGACGATGGCGGCCTGCTGATCGGGTTCGACCTGCCCAAGGACGTGGCCGTGCTGGAGGCCGCGTACGACGACGCCGCCGGCGTGACCGCAGCCTTCAACCGCAACGCGCTGGCCCACGTGAACCGCCTGGTCGGCAGCGACTTCGTGCCCGCGCAGTGGCGCCACCGCGCCTTCTTCAACCCCCATGCCTCGCGCATCGAGATGCACCTGGAGGCCGCGGGGCCGCAGCGCGTGCGCTGGCCAGGCGGCGGGCGCGACTTTGCGGCGGGCGAGCGCATCCATACCGAGAACAGCTACAAGTACCCGCTGCCGGATTTCACCGCGTTGCTGCACGAGGCAGGTTTCACGCGCACGCAGGCCTGGACGGACGATCGCGGCTGGTTCGCCATGGTGCATGCCCAGGCGTGATGCCGCCAGGGGATACCACATGCGCTTGCCACCCTCGACTCCCACGCTGCCGTCGTCGCCGCAGCAGTCGCAGCCCTCGATGGCGCTGCGCTACGCCGCGGTGCGCGCGGCCACCGAGGCGCTGGCGCGGCCCCTCTCGGCCGAGGACTGCTGCGCCCAGTCCATGCCCGACGCCAGCCCCGTCAAATGGCACCTGGCGCACACGAGCTGGTTCTTCGAGACCTTCGTCCTGGAGGCGCACGAGAGCGGCTTCCGAGCGTTCGATCCGGCGTTCCGCGTGCTGTTCAACTCGTACTACCACGGCGTGGGGCGGCAGCACCCGCGCCCGCAGCGTGGGTTGATCACCCGGCCCGACCTGGCCACCGTGCGGGCCTACCGCGCCGACGTGGATGCGCGCATGCAGCAGCTCCTGTCGCAGCCCGAAGTTCCGGGTGACGTGCTGGCGCTGGTGGAACTGGGCCTGCAGCATGAGCAGCAGCACCAGGAGCTGATCCTCACCGACGTCAAGCACCTGCTCTGGTGCAACCCGCTGTGGCCGGCCTACCAGGGCACAGCCGCGGCCGTGGTGGCGGACGCCATTGCGGCACAAGACACCGCGTGGCGGCGCCTGGAAGGCGGCCTGGCGCAGATCGGCCACGATGGCGAGGGCTTCGCCTTCGACAACGAGACGCCGCGCCACACCGTCTTCCTGCAACCCTTCGAGATCGCCACCCGACCGGTGACCAACGCGCAGTACCTGGCTTTCGTGCAGGCCGGCGGCTACCGCGAGCCGGCCCACTGGTTGGCCGAGGGCTGGGACTGGCGGCGTGCACAAGGGCTGGAGCATCCCATCTACTGGCGCGGTGACGGGGAGTGCGGCCAAGGCGGCGGGCCGGGCGGCTGGAGCGAATTCACGCTAACAGGCGAGCGCCCGCTGCATCCTGCGCAACCGGTGGTGCACCTGTCCTATTACGAGGCCGATGCCTTTGCCCGCTGGGCCGGCGCGCGCCTGCCCACGGAAGCCGAGTGGGAGGTGGCCGCCGCGGCGGCCTGTGCCGGGCCCGCGGGCTGCGTGGGCCATCCCGGCGATGTAATGGTCATGGACGATGGCGGCCGGCTGCATCCCCGCCCCGCGGCGCCGGCGGGCGGTGCCGACACCCCCCCACCGATGGGCGGCGAGGTCTGGGAATGGACGCAGTCGAGCTACGCCCCGTACCCCGGCTTCGCGCCCGCGCCCGGCGCCGTGGGCGAGTACAACGGCAAGTTCATGGTGAACCAGTACGTCCTGCGCGGCGGCTCCTGCGCCACGCCGCCCGGCCATGTGCGTGCCAGCTACCGCAACTTCTTTCCCGCCACGGCGCGCTGGCAGTTCACGGGCCTGCGGCTGGCACGCGATGCCCGCTGAGCAGTGGGTATGCTCCTGAATCAGGAGCTACTAGCGCTTTCCAGGAAAGCGCTAGAGCCGAAAATCGCTTAAACCGCGTCCAGCGCCTGGTGCAGGTCGGCCAGCAGGTCGTCGATATGCTCGATGCCGATGGACAGGCGCACCATGCCCTCGGTCACGCCCGCCTGGGCCAGTTCTTCGGGATTGAGCTGGCGGTGCGTGGTGGAGGCCGGGTGCGTGGCCAGCGACTTGGCGTCGCCGATGTTCACCAGGCGTGTGAACAGCTGCAGCGCGTCCAGGAAGCGCGCACCGGCGGCGCGCGGGTCGCCGCTGGCCTTCAGGCTGAACGACAGGATGCCCGAGGCGCGGCCCTTCATCTGGCGCTGCACCAGGGCATGGTCCGGGTGGTTCGTCAGACCGGCGTAGCGCACCCACTCCACCTTGGGGTGGCCCTGCAGCGCCTCGGCGATCTTCTGCGTGTTCTCGCAAATGCGGTCCATGCGCAGCGCCAGCGTCTCGATGCCCTGCAGGATCAGGAAGGCGTTGTGCGGCGAGATGGCAGCGCCCGTGTTGCGCAGCGGCACCACGCGTACGCGGCCGATATAGGCGGCCGGGCCCAGGGCCTCGGTGTAGACCACGCCGTGGTAGCTCACGTCGGGCTCGTTCAGGCGCTTGAAGCGTGCCTTGTGCTCAGCCCAGGGGAACTTGCCGCTGTCCACGATGGCGCCACCCATGCTGTTGCCGTGGCCGGCCAGGTATTTGGTCAGGGCGTGCACCACGATGTCGGCGCCGTGCTCGATGGGGCGCAGCAGGTAGGGGCTGGGCACGGTGTTGTCCACGATCAGCGGCACGCCATGCGCATGGGCCACGTCGGCGAGGGCGCGAATGTCGGTCACGTTGCCCAGCGGGTTGCCGATGGATTCGACAAAGATGGCCTTGGTGCGCGCGTCGATCAGCTGGCCGAAGCTGGCCGGGTCGCGCGCGTCGGCAAAACGCACCTCGATGCCCTGCTGGGGAAAGGTGTGGGCAAACAGGTTGTAGGTGCCGCCATAGAGCGTGCTGGCGCTGACGATGTTGTCGCCCGCCTCGGCGATGGCCTGGATGGCGTAGGTGATGGCCGCCATGCCCGAGGCCACGGCCACGGCGGCAATGCCGCCCTCCAGCGCCGCGACGCGCTTTTCCAGCACGTCGGTGGTGGGGTTCATGATGCGCGTGTAGATGTTGCCGGGCACCTTCAGGTCGAACAGGTCCGCGCCGTGCTGGGCGCTGTCGAAGGCGTAGGCCACCGTCTGGTAGATGGGCACGGCCACGGACTTGGTGGTGGGGTCGGGCGAATAGCCGGCGTGGACGGCCAATGTCTCGATGCGCATGTGCTTCCTTTGCGGGTGAAGGGGAGGGCGGGGCCCGGCGTCCTGGGGCGCTTCCTAGTGCGAGCCCCTGGGCGCCCTTGGGGCGGAGATAGCCGCGCGATTGTGGCGGCCCACCCTCCACAGGCCAACGATGCATTGGCAATGTCGATATGCGCCCGCGCGGCGCCGGGCGGGCGGCGCGCCGCGTTATCCCCGCAGCCTGTGGGCTGTGCTGTGGAAAACCCCGTGGGCAACTGCGCGAAGCCGCGCTAGTCATGGCCTGGCACGCGATGCCCATGTTTTGGGCAGCAGGCCAGGATCAGGCGGAGGTGGGCGCCGGTCGCGTGCGGTAGAACTGCAGCGGCTGGGCCTGCATGTCCTTGAGGTGCTGGTTCATCACCGACTTCTTCATCTTGCCCACCACGTGCATCTCGCAGGGCTTGCAGTCAAAGCGCAGGGTGAGTTTTTCCTTGCCGTTGATGAGCTGCAGCGGCTCGGCCTTGATGGTGCCCTTCACGCCGATCACACCCTTGGCCTGCTTGGGGCACAGGCTCATGGAGAAGCGCACGCAGTGCTTGGTGATCATCAGGCTGACTTCACCTTCTTCCTCTTTCGATTCGTACGCGGCGTCGATCACCTTCACGCCATGCTTCACGTAGAAGTCGTGCGCCTTGTGGTTGAACACATTGGCCAGGTAGGTCAGCGTGTCTTCGGGGAAGGGCACGGGTGGCTGCACCGGCACGGCGCGCGGCAGGCGCACGAAGCCGGCGGTGCGCGCGTCCTCCAGCGCGACCACGGCGTCACGGCGCAACTGGTTCAGTGCCGATGCGGGCACGAACCACGGCTGCGAGAGCTGCAGCGCAATGGCGTGCACGGCGAAGCGGGTGGCGCCAAAGCGCCCGAGCTGATCGCGCAGCGTGGCCTCGGCCTTGACCGCATCGGTGGCTGGCTGGTGGGGCTGGATGACCGACGCACTGCCCACGAAGCCGTCTTCGTCGGTGAGCGTGAGCGCAAAGCCGTCGGCGGTCTCGGCCAGATGGGCCCACAGGCCGATGCGACGGTCGCTGGATTTCTTCTCCAGCGTGCGCACCCAGTCCATGTCGCGGTTGCGGTTGATCTCCAGGCCCTTGCGCAGGTCCTTGAACTCGGTGATCTCGTTCTTGGGGAACACGCGCCAGATGCCCTTCTTGGGCGCCACGCATTCGGCGCGGTTGATGTGCACGCCCACCAGTTCCTTTTGCAGGTCGTAGTAGCACAGGCCGTCGCCGTTGTGCAGTTGGGTGGCATGGTCGCTCGTTTCCAGTTCGAACCACTTGTCGCCGACTTGTGTGACCCAGCCGATGGCGCGGCCCGGCGTCTTGGGCGTGTCGAACGCGCCTATGTCCTGCTGGCGGCCATTGACGAAGTAGTCGGTGAACTCGCGGTTGAAGTTCTGGTCGGGGTCGGGCGTGAAGCTGAACGCGGTGCGCCCGCTCGACGAGCGCGCGAAGCCCCCTTCCTCGACGATCTCGTCGAGCAGGTGCCGATAGTGGGCGGTGATGTTCTTCACGTAGCCCATGTCCTTGTAGCGGCCCTCGATCTTGAAGCTGCGCACGCCCGCGTCGATGAGGGCGCGCAGGTTGCCCGACTGGTTGTTGTCCTTCATCGAGAGCACGTGCTTCTCGTGCGCGATGATGCGGCCCTGGCCGTCCAGCACCTCGTAGGGCAGGCGGCAGGCCTGGTTGCAGTCGCCCCGGTTGGCGCTGCGCCCGGTGTGGGCATGGCTGATGTAGCACTGGCCCGAGTACGCCACGCACAGCGCGCCGTGGATGAAGAACTCGATGGTGGTGCGCGCCGGGTCGGTGGCCGCGCGGATGGCGGCGATCTGCGCCAGGTCCAGCTCGCGCGCCAGCACGATCTGCGACAGGCCCACGTCCTGCAGAAAGCGCGCCTTCTCGGGCGTACGGATGTCGGTCTGCGTGCTCGCGTGCAGCTGGATGGGCGGCAGGTCCAGCTCCAGCAGGCCCATGTCCTGGATGATGAGCGCGTCGGCGCCGGCCTCGTACACCTGCCAGGCCATCTGGCGGGCACCCTCCAGCTCGTCGTCGCGCAGGATGGTATTCAGCGTGATGAAGATGCGGCTGTTGAAACGGTGCGCGTGCTGAATGAGCCGCTCCAGGTCGCGGATGTCGTTGCCCGCCGTGGCCCGCGCGCCAAAGGCGGGGCCGCCGATGTAGACGGCGTCGGCGCCGTGGTTCACGGCCTCGATGCCGATATCGGCATCGCGCGCGGGGGAGAGCAGTTCGAGCTGGTGGGGCAGGAGGGACATAGGGCGTGAATTATCCCGGTCTGCGCCCGGCCGTGCCGGGGCGGGGGTACCCGGCGGCAGGTACCCGTCTGGCAAAATTGCGGGTTTTCCCGGATGGTTCATGGACAGGGCGCTTAGCGCGCGTGTGGTTTGTGCGCCTGCCGCTTCCACCGCCAGCGGCACGGCTGGGTTGCGTCCGCCGGCGTGGTTCTTCCTTTGAGATCACATGGATATACAGTTCAGCACCTACTACACCCTGATCTTCGCGGCCATCGTGCTACTGGTGGGCAAGTTCCTCGTGCAGCGCATCCGCTGGCTGCGCGAATTCAACATTCCGGAACCCGTGGCGGGCGGCCTGGTGGCGGCGCTCATCTCCTGGGGGCTGAACGCCGCGTTCGATGTGCGTGCGTCGTTCGACACCGGCCTGCAGACCGCCTTCATGCTGGTGTTCTTCTCCTCCATCGGGCTGAGCGCCAACTTCCTCAAGCTGCGCGAGGGCGGCATGGGGCTGATCGTCTTCCTGCTGGTCGTGGTGGTGTTCATCGGCGTGCAGAACAGCGTGGGCGTGGCGCTGGCCACCGCGCTGGGGCTGGACCCGCTGATCGGCCTGATCGCGGGCTCCATCACTCTGGTGGGCGGGCACGGCACGGCCGGGGCCTGGGGCTCGGTGCTGGAAAACGACCATGGCATCCCTGGCGCCATCACCTTGGGCATTGCCTGTGCCACCTTCGGCCTGGTCATCGGCGGGCTGATCGGCGGGCCGCTGGCCAAATGGCTGATCCAGCGCCACGGGCTGAAGCACCCGCAGGGCACGGGCGATGCCGGCGCGCTGGAGGCGGGCACGCCCAACTTCGAGTTCCCGCACAAGACACGCCTGATCACGGCGGACGCGGCCATCGAAACCATGGCCCTGTTTGCCGGCTGCCTGGCCTTTGCCGAGTTCATGAGCCAGTTGACGAAGGGCACGGCGCTGCAACTGCCCACCTTCGTGTGGGCGCTGGGCGGGGGCGTGCTGATCCGCAACGTGCTGGACTACGTCTTCAACTTCGAGGTGTTCGACCGCGCCATCGACGTGTTCGGCAACACCGGGCTGTCCGTCTACCTGGCGATCGCGCTGCTGTCGCTCAAGCTGTGGGAGCTGGCCGGGCTGGCGGGTCCGCTGGTCATCATCCTGGGCGCGCAGACGCTGGTCATGGCGGCCTACGCGGGCTTCGTCACCTTCCGCCTGATGGGAAGCAACTACGATGCGGCCGTGCTCTGTGCGGGGCATTGCGGCTTCGGCATGGGCGCCACGCCCACGGCGGTGGCCAACATGCAGGCCATTACCAACCAGTACGGCGCGTCGCACAAGGCTTTCCTGATCGTGCCCATGGTGGGCGCGTTCTTCATCGACCTGGTCAATGCCGTGGCCATCCAGGTCTTCATCAACGTGTTCGGCTAAGCGCCCACCACGGCGCGGAGGGCAGGCGGTGCGTACAGGATTCGGACTGATCGGGCTGCTGCTGGCCCTGGCCCTCGTGGCCGTGCTGGTCAAGAAGCAGATGGGCGCCACGCGCGTCGCCGTGCCGCCCGCCGTGCAGGGGCTGCCGGCGCCGGCGGAGGGCGCCGCCTCCACGGTGCGCGCGCAAAGCCAGCAGGTGCAGCAGCAGGTGAAGCAGCAGATGGACGCACTGATGCAGCAGCCACGCACCCTGCCCGAAGATTGATGGCCAAAATGGCCTCTAGCGCTTACCCATCAAGCGCGAGCAGCTATTGAAAGATGAGCGAATCCGACGACGCCCACTGGATGCGCGAGGCCATCGCCCAGGCGCGCGCCGCGCAGCAGGCGGGCGAGGTGCCCGTGGGCGCCGTGCTGGTGCGCGATGGGCAGGTGATCGCCACCGGGCGCAATGCCCCCATCGCCGGGCACGACCCCACGGCGCATGCCGAGATGGCCGCGCTGCGCGCCGGCGCGGCGCAGCTCTCCAACTACCGGCTCGACGGCTGCACGCTCTACGTCACGCTGGAGCCGTGCGCCATGTGCAGCGGCGCCATGCTGCACGCGCGCCTGCCGCGCGTGGTCTACGGCGCGGCGGACGCCAAGACCGGCGCTGCGGGCTCGGTGGTCAACCTGTTCGCCGAGCCGCGTCTCAACCACCAGACCGCGGTGCAAGGCGGCGTGCTGGCCGATGAATGTGGCGCGCTGCTCAGCGACTTCTTCCGCGACCGCCGCCGCGCCCAGCGGGCGCAGCAACTGGCCGCCCACCCGCTGCGCCAGGACGCGCTGCGCACGCCCGACACCGCGTTCGCCCATCTGGACGGCCCCGCGCCGCATTACGTGAGCGATCTGCCCGCGCTGGCCGGCCTGCGCCTGCACTACCTGGACGAAGGCCCACGCGACGCCGCCCGCACCTGGCTGCTGCTGCATGCCAGCCCTGGCTGGAGCCATGGCTGGCAGCCCATGCTGGCGGCCTTCGCGCAGGCCGGCCACCGCGTGGTGGCGCCGGACCTGATCGGCTTCGGCCGCAGCGACAAACCCAAGAAAGAAGCCGCCCACCGCCTCGACTGGCATCGACAGGTGCTGGCCGAGCTGGTGCAGCGCCTGGCCCTGCGCGGCGTGGTGCAGGTGGCGCAGCCCGGCGCGCCGCTGCTGCCCGATGCGGCGTCGGCGCCCCTGGTGCGCGTGCTGCATGTGCGGGGGGGCGCGCCCTGCGATGCCGCGCCGTTCCCTGATGCCGGCCATCGCGCCGGGCCGCGCGCCTTCGCCCGTTTTGCCGATGCCGATGCCGCGCCGCTCCTCACCGTGCCGGACGCCAGCGCCGCCTCGGCGCTGCGCGCTATGGAATACTTCACCCGCTATGCCTAACCACCCCCACGACTGCGGCCACGATCACTGCGATCACCCTCACGGCCCCCGGCACATCTACATCTACTCCCCTTCCGGCGCGGTGCGCGACAAGGCCGCGTTCAAGCGCGGCATTGCCCGCCTGCAGGCCATGGGCCACGAGGTGGAGGTGGACCCGGACGCGCTCGCGTCCCACACGCGGTTTGCCGGCGACGATGCCACGCGCCTGGCCGCCATCCACCGCGCGGCCGCCAGCGGCGCCGACGTGGCGCTGATCAGCCGCGGCGGCTACGGCCTCACGCGCATCCTGCCGGGCATCCAGTACAAGGCCGTGGCCAAGGCGGTGGAGCGCGGAACCCAGTTCGTGGGCGTGAGCGACTTCACGGCCTTCCAGTCCGCGCTGCTGGCCAAGACCGGCGCCACCACCTGGGCCGGCCCGGCGCTGGTGGGAGACCTGGGCGTGCCGGGCGAGCCCGACGACATCATGCTGGCCTGCCTGGACGATCTGCTCACCGGCCACGGCGAGGGCAGCGGCTGGCGCATGAACGCCGAGAAACCCCGCGCCGACGGCCAGCCCGCCGTGCGCGACATCTACGTGAAGAAGGCCACCCTGTGGGGCGGCAACCTGGCCGTGCTGTGCTCGCTCGTGGGCACGCCGTATTTCCCGCAGATCAAGGGGGGCGTGCTGTTCCTGGAGGACGTGGGCGAGCACCCTTACCGCGTCGAACGCCTGCTCACCCAGCTGCTGCACGCCGGCGTGCTGGGTCAGCAAAAGGCCGTGGTGTTGGGCCAGTTCAATGAATACAAGCTCACGCCGCACGACAAGGGCTTCAAGCTGCAGAGCGTGTTGGACTGGCTGCGCACGCAGATCAAGGCGCCCGTGCTCACCAACCTGCCGTTCGGCCATGTGCCCACCAAGGTGCTGCTGCCCGTGGGCGCGGAGGTGTCGCTGTCGGTCGAAGGGCGCGACGCGCTCATCTACTGGGGCCATGCCCACTGAGATGCTATTGATTTAAGAGCTGCCAGCGCTTGAAGGGTGGGCGCGATGGTAGGTTTTGGCTTGAAACGCCGCGACGGCGGGGGAGGCGGCATGGGCAGATTGCAGCGCATCGGCGCGGGCGCCGTGGTGGCGCTGGTGGCAGCGCTGCTGCTGGCCGGCAGCGTGGCCGCGGTGTATGCGCTGCGCAGCTTCCCGCAACTGGACGGGGCGCTGCGCTCCGCCGGGCTGCAGTACGCCGTGGCGGTGCGCCGCGACGAAGCCGACGTGACGCACATCGAGGCGCAGACCCCCTGGGACGCGTGGTTTGCCATGGGCTACGTGCATGCGCAGGAGCGCACCTGGCAACTGGAGTTCAACCGCCGGCTGATGCACGGCGAGCTGTCCGAGATCCTCGGCCCCGCCACGCTGGATACCGACAAGCTCATGCGCACGCTGGACATCATGGGTGCGGCGCGCCGCCAGTACGCCGCGCTGCCCGCGTTCGCGCGCGAGGCGCTGCAGGCCTACAGCCGTGGCATCCAGTCCTTCCACGCGGCGCGGACCCAGGCGCTGCCGCCGGAGTTTTTGCTGCTGGGTGCGCGGCCTGGCGGTGCGCAGGGTGTGGCCTGGGCGCCTGAGGACAGTGTGGCCTGGGCGCTGATGATGGCGCTGGACCTGGGCGGCAACTGGGGCAACGAGTTCGCGCGCCTGTCGCTGGCGGCCACGCTGCCCACCGAGCGGCTGTGGCAGCTCATGCCGCCCTATCCTGGCGAGGCGCCCGCGACGGCGGTGGACCTGCAGGCGCTGTACCGGTCGCTGGGCGTGTACCGCACGCCGCAGGCGTCTGCACCGGCCCCTCAGGCCGATGCCGAGCCCGCAGGCGAAGGCGCGGCGCAGACGCTGCAGGCCTGGTCGCAGGACTTCGTGGCGGGCCTGGGCACGCCCGGCGGGCGCGGCAGCAACAACTGGGTGCTGGACGGCACGCGCACGGCCAGCGGCCGGCCGCTGCTGGCCAACGACCCGCACCTGGGCCTGGGCGCGCCGGCGCTGTGGTACTTCGCGCACCTGAAGGCGCCGCAGGGCAGGGCGTCCGACGGCACGCCCGTCGCGGCCATTGACGTGATCGGCGCCACCTTGCCGGGCCTGCCCTTCGTGGTGCTGGGCCGCACGGCCGAGGTGGCCTGGGGCTTCACCAACACCGCGCCCGATGTGCAGGACCTGTACATCGAGGCCATCCACCCCGACGACCCCACGCGCTACCGCACGCCCGAGGGTTGGCAGGGCTTCGAGCAGCGTGAGCACGTGATCCGCGTGAAGGGGCGGCCCGACGTGCGCCACGCCGTGCGCGGTACGCGCCATGGGCCGGTGATCAGCGATGCGCAGCCCGCGCTGCACGGCAGCGTGCTGGACCTGCGCCGCCATGTCATCGCGCTGCGCTGGAGCGCACTGGATGCCGACAATTACACCGTGCTGGCGGGCCTGCTGAGCAACCAGGCGCGCTCGGTGGAGGAACTCTTCGCCGGCATGGCGCACTACCACTCGCCCATGCAGAGCGTGGTGGCGGCGGACGTGCATGGCGCGATCCGCTTCCAGGCCTTTGGGCGCGTGCCCCTGCGTGCGGCCGGCAACGACCTGCGCGGCGTGGCCCCGGCGCCGGGCTGGGAGGCGCGCTACGACTGGCAGGGCTGGCTGCCCCTGGCGCAGACGCCGCAGGACGACGGCGGCGCGCGCGGCTGGATCGCCACGGCCAACCAGCGCATCACGGCGCCGGGCTATCCGCACTTCCTGACGCAGGACTGGGCCTTGCCCTACCGCTACCAACGCATAGAGCAGCAGCTGGAGGCACGGCGCCTGCACGACCTGCCGTCCCTGCGCGCGCTGCAGGGCGACACGGTGTCCCCCGCCGCGCTGCGCCTGTTGCCCCATTTGCTGGCGGCTCCGGTTTCGCAGCCGCTGGCGCGGCAGGCCCAGGCGCTGCTGCGCGGCTTTGACGGCGACATGCGCGCCGACCGCGCGGCGCCGCTCATCCTGTCGGTGTGGGCCGACGAGCTCACGTGCGCACTGGTCGTGCCCCGCGTGGGTGAGGAGCGCTTTGCCGCCACCTACGGCCGGCGGGACTTCCGCGCGGGCCTGGAAGGCATGCTGGAGCGCGGTGACACCTGGTGGTGCGCGCCCCACGGCTGCGCCGCCCATGCCGGCGCGGCGCTGGAGCGCACCGTGCAGCGCCTGGCCGCGCGCTATGGCAACCAGCCGGAGCGCTGGGCGTGGGGCGCGGCGCATCCGGCGCTTTCCGTGCACAAGCCGCTGGGCAGCGTGCCCGTGCTGTCGCGCTGGTTCAACGTGGGCGTGCCCTCGGGGGGCGATGCGTACAGCGTCAACGTGGGCCAGTACAACGCTGCGCAGCCCGTGGAGCCCTTCGCCAGCCGGCACGCGCCCTCGCTGCGCGCGCTGTACGACCTGCAGGACCCGGAGCGTTCGCTGTTCATTTACCAGACGGGTCAGAGCGGGCTGGTGTTCTCGCCGCGCCACGCCGACATGGCCCAGGCCTGGGCCGGCGGCGGCTACCGTCCCCTGCAGCGCCAGCCGCGCCGCTACGTGCACCAGTTGCAGCTGCGCCCCTAGGGCCTGTTCACACTATTTTTGCCAGTGCGAATGGCGTGAAAACCGCGCCAATCTAGGCGCGTGACGACGCCAAGGCCGGGGCCTTGGCTAGGAGGGCAACGACGAATGGCGCGGTTCTCACTCCGTTCCCTCCGGGTTGCGATCAAAAAGGGCCATTCGCGGCGTTGCCAAGCCTCGCTGGGGTAGCACCCCAGCTTCGTTTGGCGCCTTGCGCCTGGCCCTTTTTGATCGCAACGCATCTGGCAAAAATAGTGTGAACAGGCCCTAGACACCGGGCGGGCGCACGCCGCGGTGCCGCTTGTCACGCCTGTCACGCCTGTCGCATTACAGTGGCACGGACAACCCTGAAGGAGAGCCGTCCATGACCATCCAGTTGCAGCGCATCGAGGGCACCCCCATGGCCCAGCGCCTCACCATCCGCAGCCACGAATGGGTGGTGGACGGCACGGCCGCCGAAGGCGGCGACGACACCGGCCCCAACCCGCACGACCTGTACGACGCCGCGCTGGGCGGCTGCAAGGCGCTCACGCTGCTGTGGTACGCGCGGCGCAAGGGCTGGGACGTGCAGGACGTGCGCACCGTGGTGGAGCGTGATGCCTCGCAGGAGCGCAGCGGTACCTATCGCCTGGCCACACGGCTGCAAGTGCAGGGCGACTTGAGCGATGCGCAGATCGCCGAGCTGCAGGCCGCGATCGGCAAATGCCCCGTGCACAAGCTCATGACCCAGGTGACCACCGAGATCACCACCGTGGTGGAGCGCGCATGAGCGCCGACGCCATTCCTGCGCAGGGCCCTCTGCGCCTGAGCGGGCACTTCAAGGACCTGGGCGGCGGCTTCACTGTGCGCCGCCTGCTGCCGGCGCTGCAGCGCCGGTCGGTGGGGCCCTTCGTGTTCTTCGACCACTTCGGCCCCGCGACGGTGGCGCCTGCATCCGCCTATGACGTACGGCCCCACCCGCACATCGGGCTGGCCACGGTCACCTACCTGTTCGAGGGCGCGATCCTGCACCGCGACAGTTTGGGTTCGCTGCAGCAGATTGAGCCCGGCGCCATCAACTGGATGACGGCGGGGCGCGGCATCGTGCATTCCGAGCGGCGCCCGCCCGCGCTGGCGCACAGCACTTATGTGAACCACGGCATCCAGCTCTGGGCGGCGCTGCCGCAGGCGCATGAGGAAGCGGCGCCGCATTTCGCCCATACCCCTGCGGACCAGATCCCGGCCTACCAGCATGGCGGCGCAGCAGTGCGGGTGCTGATTGGCGCGGCCTTCGGCTGCCAGTCGCCCGTGGCCACGTTTGCGCCCACGCTGCTGCTGGATGTGCGGCTGAAGCCGGGTTCTGCGCTGGACCTGCCCGCGCTCGCCGACGAGATGGCGCTCTACACCGTGAGCGACGGGCTGTGGCTGGACGCCGAGGCGTTGCCCGCGCAGACGCTGGCGCTGCTGGAGCCCGGCCGCTCCACCAGCGTGCGCGCGGGTAAGGCGGGGGCGCGGTGTGTGGTGATCGGCGGCGCCGCGCTGGACGGCCCGCGCCACATCTGGTGGAACTTCGTTTCCAGCCGCAAGGAGCGCATCGTGCAGGCCGCCGATGACTGGGAGCGCGACGCCATGGGCCACATCCCGGGCGAGAGCGAACGCATTCCCCTGCCGCCGCGGAGGTTCCTGGGGTAAGTTATTGAGAGAAAAATTGGCTGTAGCGCTTGTTAGGTAAGCGCTAGCAGCTATTTTTTCAGGAGCGATTTGCGCCCGGTCCTTCGGGGGATGGCGTGAGCATCGTGGACTCCACCTTGTTCGCCAACTGGGCCACGGCCAGCGCGGCGGGGCAGCCGGGCATCTGCAGCATCAGCAACTGGCGGCGCATCACGGCGTCGCGCACCGAGGTGTCGGCGGGAATGTCCCCCACGTGGATCAGCCGCATGGGACGGCCGGTGTCGGTGGTCACGAAGCGGTCCAGCACCTGCTGCAACTGCCCGGTGATGGCGCGTCCGTCCCCCGGACGTGCGGCCTGGTTCACCACCATGCGCACGTGCTGGCGCTTTTGCTGGGTGGCCAGCACCTTGATGGCGGCGTAGGCGTCGGTGAGCGACGTGGGCTCGGGCGTCGCGACGATGAGCACCTCGTGCGCCAGCGAGACGGAAAACAGCACCACGTCGGAGATGCCCGCGCCGGTGTCCAGCAGCACCACGTCAAAGCGGGGTGCCAGCGTGTGGATGACGTTGAGGAATTCGTTGCGCACCTCGGGCGTGAGGCGCGAGTACTCGACCATGCCGGAGCCGGCCAGCAGGACCGAAAAGCCGCCGGGCGCCTTGATCACGGCGTCTTCCAATTGGGCCTTGCCGGTAAAGACGTCGTGCAGCGTGACCTTGGGGGGCAGGTTCAGCACCACGTCCAGGTTGGCCAGGCCCAGGTCGGCGTCCAGCACCAGCACGCGGTGCCCGCGGCGGGTGAGGGCGGCCGCCAGATTGGCGGACACGAAGGTCTTGCCCACGCCGCCCTTGCCGCTGGTGATGGCGATGATGCGTGCGTTGGCAGGTGTGGTGGAGGGCACGGAAGCAGAAGCCGGCGCAGCGGCGCCGGCCGGTGGAGTCGTCGGGTTGGGGGACAGCGCGTCGTTCATCACTACTGGGCTTTCAATAGGCGCTGCCTGTGGATGGATCCAAAGGCGGGGGCAGCTCGCCCCATCCCGACGGAGTGTATAGCGGGCCGAACAGCAGACTCTTTTCTTCCGCAGTGACCGTGCTGTCGGGTTGTTCTTCGATGCTGATGCAGTTGCGGCCGCCGAGCTTGGCCTTGTACAGCTCGGCATCGGCCCGGTCGGCCCACAGGGCGGTGGTGCTGCGGATCCATTGCAGCGCGAAGGCGCCGCCGATGCTCACGGTGACGTTCAACGTGAGCGATGGCGAGATGCGCACGGGCGTGGCTTCGATCGCGCGGCGCACGCGTTCGGCGATCACCCGGCCAAAGCCGAACTGGCAGGCGGGCAGCACGATGGCGAATTCCTCGCCGCCGTAGCGGGCCACGGTGTCCATGGGCCGTACGCAGCTCTCCAGCGTACGCGCGACGGACTGCAGCACGATGTCGCCGGCCAGGTGGCCATGGCGGTCGTTGACCTGCTTGAAATGGTCGATGTCCAGCATCAGCAGCAGCGCGGCTTCGCCCGAGCGCGCGACCCGGTCGATCTCGCGCTCCAGCACCGCACGCACGTGGCGGCGGTTGGCCAGCCCGGTGAGCGGGTCCTTCAGCGAGAGTTCGCACAAGCCGTCGATGAGGTTCTGCAGGTACAGCAGCGGCGTCTGGCCCTGCAGGGACACTTCGGAACCCAACGACTGCGCCACCAGGGCATGGGCCGTGGCCAGACGCAGGTCGCGCAGAGAGACGGAAGCGGGGGACGCGGTGTTTGTCATAACCAGAAACAAATATCTATCGGCAGTGTAGCAGCTATAGCTTCGGTAGCGGCTGAGCTGGGCCACTTGTGTCGGACTGCGGGGCCGAGGCAGGCTTCCCGGCGTCGGGAGGAGCCAGTCTCTGCAGTGCCGCGATGGCCTCGGCGTCGGTGCGGTACAGCGCGAAGTTGGGTCCCGGCGCCAGCGCGCCTGCATTGTCCAGCGTGTGCTGTACCGGCAGCTTGATGCCGGTCACATGCAGCGTGCCGCCGTGGCTTTGCAGCAGCGCGCGCAGGCGGATGAAGGCCTCCACCCCCGTCACGTCGATGCGGTTGATGGGCAGCGCGAACAGGCACAGGTGGCGGATGGACGGGCGCTGGGCCAGCTCGTCGGTCACGCGGCGCTCCAGCGCATTGGCGGAGGCGAAGTCCAGCTCGGCATCCATGCGCAGGGCCAGCAGCTCTGGCGCCAGCGGGGGCAGCTGCCACAGGTGGCGGTCGCGCAGGCTGCCGTCGGGGTGCAGGCCCACCTCGATGATGCGCGGGTGCAGCCGCTGGTAGAGAAAGTGGCTCAGGTTCATCAGCAGGCCCACCAGCACGCCCCAGTACATGCGCGGTGCCGTGGCCAGCGTGAGGCCGAAGGTGACGAGGCCGATGGCCGTCTCCACGCGCGAGACGCGCCACAGGCGGAACATGCCGGCGGGCTTGATGAGGCTGGTGACCGCCGTCACCACCACGGCGGCCAGCACCGGCTGTGGTACGTGGTACAGGGCCGGCGTGAGCCACAGCAGCGTTGCCAGCACCAGCACCAGCGCGAACAGCGTCGCCCAGCCGCTCTTGGCGCCCGCATACAGGTTGATGGCGGAGCGCGAGAACGACGCGCTGGTGGCAAAGCTGCCGCACAGGCCCGAACTGATCTTGGCCATGCCATGGGCGATCAGGTCCTGGTTCTCGTTCCAGCGGGTGCCGCCTTGGTGATGCTCCACCTTGGCGCTGGAGGCGGTCTCCAGGAAGCTGACCAGCGTGACGACCATCACCGGCATCACCAGCGCGCCCATTTCTTCCCACGAGAGCCATCCCGGCCAGTACAGCGTCGGCAAGCCGGAGGGCAAGTGGCCGATCACGGCGCCGTCGGCATCGGCATAGCCCATGGCCCAGCTGATGAGCGCCGCCAGCGCGATCACCACGATGGCGGCCGGGAAGCTGGAGCGCCAGCGCCGCGCCAGCACCAGGCAGCCCAGGCTGCCCAGGCCGAACGCCAGCGCGCGCAGGTCGAAGTGGTGCAGCGACGGGCTGACCGCCAGTGCGCTCCAGCTGGTGCGAAGGCCCAACAGGTCGGGCAGTTGCGAGGCCAGGATCAGCAACGCCGCAGCCTGCGTGAAGCCGCCCAGCACCGGTGAAGTTACCAGGTTGAGCAGCCAGCCGAAACGCACCACGCCCAGCAGCAGCTGCAGCAGGCCCGACAGCAGGGCCATCCACACCGCCAGCGTGACCCAATGGGCGCTGCCGGGCTCGGCCAGCCCGGTGATCGACGCGCCGATGAGCAGGCTGGTGAGCGCCGTGGGCCCGACGCCGAGGCGGGTGGATGAGCTCCACAGCACGGCCACCAGTGCCGGCACCAGCGATGCGTAGATCCCCGTCACCAGCGGCATGCCGGCCAGCGCGGCATACGCCACGCCCTGCGGCACCAGCATCAGCCCGACGGTCATGCCGGCCCAGAACTCACCCTGCAGCAGCGCGGTTGTCGGGCGGGGCCAGGAGAGAAAGGGAAACCAGCGATGCAGCAAGGATGAGGACATGGGCCGATTGTCCAGGCTTGCGTCGGCACGTGCCTGAGAGCCGCTGTTGCCTGAGAGCCGCTGTTGTCCTACTGCGGTTTCGGTCCTCTCCGACCGGCTCGGCGGCCAGTGCTTTCTACAGTGGACCCCGTACCCACTGGAAGGAGATATGCCCATGACAACCCCTCTTTTTCGAGCGTCGCGCTGGACCGTTTTCGCCGCTGCCGCTGCCCTGGCCGCCGGGCTGAGTGCTTGCAACAAGGCCGAGGAACCCACGGCCGGGCAACGCCTGGATTCCGCCATCAACAAGACCGAGCAGGCGGCCCAGGATGCCAAGCAAAAAATGGAATCCGCGGCGCAGGAAGCCGGGCAGGCTTCACGCAACGCCACGGCCGACGCAGCCGCCCTTATGGACGATGCCGGCATCACCGCCAAGGTGAACGCGGGCCTGGCGCAAGACCCGGACCTCAGCGCCATCAAGATCGACGTGGACACCCGCGCGGGCGTCGTCACGCTCAATGGCCCCGTGAAAAGCGAGCAGGCCCGTGACCGCGCCAGCCAGATCGCGCAGGCCGTACCGGGCGTGACCTCGGTGGTCAACAACCTCACCATCTCCAGCGGCGGCTGAGCCTGGGCGGGGGACAGGCTCTACCATCGGCGCATGAAGCAGCCCTCCATACCCGACCTGTCCACCCGCCTCATTCACCACGAGTACACACCGCCGCAGGGTTTCCATGCCCCGCAGCCAGCGGTGCACAAGGCGTCCACCGTCATCTTCCCCAACGTCGCCGCGATGCGCGCGCGCGAGTGGAAGGACAAGAGCAGCTACACCTACGGGCTGCACGGCACGCCTACCACCTACCAGCTGGAAGAGCGCCTGGCCACGCTGGAAGGCGGGCTGCAGTGCCTGCTGGTGCCCAGCGGATTGGCCGCCATTTCCACCGTATCGCTGGCGCTGCTGCGCCAGGGTGACGAGGTGCTGATCCCGGACAACGCCTATGGTCCTAACAAGGCACTGGCCGAGGTAGAGCTGCGCCACTACGGCATCCGCCACCGTATCTATGACCCCTTGGACCCGGCGGACCTCGCATCCAAGATCACCGACGCCACGCGGCTGGTGTGGCTGGAGGCGCCGGGCTCCGTGACGTTGGAGTTTCCCGACCTGGTGGAGCAAGTGCGCATCTGCCGCGCACGCGGCGTGGCTACGGTGCTGGACAACACCTGGGGCGCGGGCCTGGCTTTCGCACCCTTCGACCTGCTGGGCCGTGGCGCGGGTGCCGAGGGCGCGCTGGGCGTGGACGTATCCGTGCATGCGCTCACCAAGTACCCCAGCGGCGGCGGCGACGTGCTGATGGGCAGCATCACCACCCGCGACGAGGGGCTGCACCTGCGCATCAAGCTCACGCACATGCGGCTCGGGCTGGGGGTGGGGGCGAACGACGTGGAAGCGGTCTTGCGGGCGCTGCCCAGCATGGCGCTGCGCTACCACGCGCACGATGCGGCCGCGCGCGACCTGGCGCAGTGGATGGGCTTGCAGCCCGCGGTGGCCCAGGTGCTGCACCCGGCGCTGCCCGGATCGCCCGGCCATGCGCAGTGGAAGGCGCTGTGCGGCGCAGCCAATGGCGGGCAGGGCGCTGCCGCCGGCCTGTTCAGCGTGGTCATTGACGCACGCCACAGCCAGGCGCAGGTGGATGCCTTTTGCGACGGCCTGCGCCTGTTCAAGCTGGGCTACAGCTGGGGCGGGCCGATGAGCCTGGTGGTGCCCTACGACCTGCCCAGCATGCGCACGGGCGCCACCGCGCATCTGCGGCCCGGCACCGTGGTGCGCTTCTCCGTGGGGCTGGAGGCCGTGGACGACCTGCGTGCCGACCTGGCGCAGGCTATGCACCAGGCCTTTGGAGCTGCCTGATGCGTTGGCGGCTGGCGCGGCGAGGGTGGTAGTTTCCTTGATGGTGGTCAGGCAGTCAGGTGGTTAAGGTGGCAGCAACGCCACTGCCGCAGCGATGCCGACCACCATGTCTGATTCTTCCGCGCCAGTCACCTCCGCGCCGGTGTCCGCACCGGTGACTCTCAACCCCTTGCGCTGGCGGGACCCGCTGCGTTGGCTCGTGCTGGGGGCGCGCGACATGATGGCCGCGCCCGGCGTGGCGCTGTTCTACGGTACGTGGTTCTGGGGCATGGCACTCCTGCTGGGCTGGGTGTTCCAGGCGCGGCCGGAATACACCATGTCGTTTGCCAGCGGCTGCCTGCTGGTGGGCCCCTTCCTGGCCATGGGGCTGTACGACACCAGCCGCCGGCGCGAACAGGGATTGGCACCCGACCTGGGCGAATCGCTGACCTGTTGGGACCGCCACCTGGGCAGCATGGGCATGCTGGTACTCGTACTTGTGGTGCTGGAACTGCTGTGGGGCCGCGCGTCGCTCGTGGTGTTTGCCGTGTTCTTCAACACCGGCATGCCGTCCACCACGGGGGTGGTGCAGGCGGTGTTCAACCCGGGCAACTGGCAGTTCGTCGCCGTGTACCTGCTGGTGGGCAGTGTGTTCGCGGCCCTGGTGTTCTCCAGCATGGTGGTGTCCATTCCGATGATTCTGGACCGCGACACCGATGCGCTCACGGCCGGCATTGCGAGCATGCGGGTGGTGGTGGAAAACCCCGGCGTGATGCTGGTGTGGGGCCTGCTCATCACGGCGCTGGTGGCGTTGTCGCTGTTCGCCTGGGGCGCGGGCTTGCTGGTGGTGGGGCCGGTGCTGGGGCATGCCAGTTGGCATGCCTACCGCGCGGCGGTGGCGGCGCCCACTGCGCCCCTTGCGCCCGCGCAGGCGCCGCAGAGCGCCGGCTGATTCTCTGACGATGGTTTACAGCAACGCGCGCAGCGCGGGCCACACGTTGTCCAGCATGCGCGGGTGCGCCTGGGCCGTGGGGTGGATGCGGTCGGGCTGGAACAGCGCCGTGGGATCGGGCCCATCGGCCACGCCCTTGAGCAAGAAGGGCACGAGCGCTGCCTTGCGCTCCTGGGCCACGTTCTCGAAGACCTCGGCGAACTGCCGGGTGTAGTTGGCACCGTAGTTAGGCGGCACCTGCACACCCACCAGCAGCACGCGCGCGCCCGCGGCCTGGGCCTGTTCGGTCATCCACGCCAGGTTGCCCTGGGTGCTGGCCAGCGGCAGGCCGCGCAAGGCGTCGTTTCCGCCGAGTTCGATCACCACATGCGTGGGCTGGTGCTGCCGGAGCAGTGCGGCCAGCCGCGCACGGCCGCCGGCGGTGGTGTCGCCGCTCACGCTGGCGTTGACCACCGTGGCGGGGATCTTCTCCTGCGCCAGCCGCTTGTCCAGCAGCGCCACCCAGCCGGTGCCGCGCGGAAGGCCGTATTCGGCGCTGAGCGAGTCGCCCACCACCAGGATCACGGGGGCGCGGGTGGGCTTCTTGCCACCGGACTGCGCAAGGGCGGGCGCCGCGCCCCACAGGGCCAGGGCGCCCGCCACGATAAAGTCACGCCGAACCATATGCTTCACTGCCGAGAACCTTTCATGTCCGAAACCTCCGCCGCCACGGCCCCTGCTGCCTCCAACGACCGCATGCCGCCCGAATCCATCATCGCGGTGGAGCATGTGTCCAAGTCCGTCACGGACTCCACGGGTACGCTGGAGATTTTGCGGGATATCGATTTCCGCCTGGCGCCGCGGGAGACTGCGGCCATCGTGGGCGCCTCGGGATCGGGCAAGAGCACGCTGCTGTCCATCATCGCCGGGCTGGACACGCCCACGCGCGGCACGGTGCGTCTGGGCGGGCAGGACCTGTTCGCACTGGACGAGGACGACCGCGCCGCACTGCGCGCGCGGCAGGTGGGCTTCGTGTTCCAGAGCTTTCAGCTCATGGGCAACCTCACGGCGCTGGAGAACGTGATGCTGCCGCTCGAGTTGGCGGGCATCCGCGATGCCCGCCGCCGCGCGACCGACATGCTGGAGCGCGTTGGCCTGGGCCAGCGCCTGACGCACTATCCCAAGGTGCTGTCGGGCGGCGAGCAGCAGCGCGTGGCGCTGGCGCGCGCCTTCGTGGTGGAGCCCGCCGTGCTGCTGGCCGACGAGCCCACGGGCAGCCTGGACTTCGCCACGGGAGAGACCATCATGGAACTGATGCTGGCCCTCAACCGCGAGCAGGGCACCACGCTGGTGCTGGTCACGCACGACCGCGGCATTGCCGCGCGCTGCGACCGGCGCATCACCATTGAGGCCGGACGGCTGGTCGATAACTCCTGAAAGAATAGCTGCCAGCGCTTGATGGTAGCTGGTTTTCAATGAATTTCATATTGAAACCCTTGCATAGCATGCGCTGACAGCTCTCGTATCGATAGCGGGCCGGTGGTGAATCAGAGCTGCGCCTTGCGCTCCTGTGCCAGGCAGGCGGCGGCGGTGAAGATCACGTCGGTGGAGGAATTCAGCGCCGTCTCGGCCGAATCCTGCAGGATGCCAATGATGAAGCCGATGGCCACCACCTGCATCGCCACGTCGTTGCCGATGCCGAACAGGCTGCACGCCAGCGGAATCAGGAGCAGCGAGCCGCCGGCCACGCCCGATGCGCCGCAGGCGCACAGCGACGCAACCACGCACAGCAGCAGCGCGGTCGGCAGGTCTACCTGGATGCCCAGGGTGTTGGCCGCGGCGAGCGACAGCACGCTGATGGTGATGGCCGCGCCGGCCATGTTGATGGTGGCGCCCAGCGGAATGGCGATGCTGTAGGTGTCCTCGTTCAGGCGCAGGCGCTTGGCCAGGGCCAGGTTGATCGGGATGTTGGCGGCAGAGCTGCGCGTGAAGAACGCCGTCACGCCGCTCTCGCGCAGGCACATCAACACCAGCGGATAGGGGTTGCGGCGGATCGCCACGTACACGATCAGCGGGTTGACCACCAGCGCCACGAACAGCATGCAGCCCAGCAGCACGGCCAGCAGTTGGGCATAACCCCACAGCGCCTGGGCGCCGGCTTCGGCGAACGTGCTGGCCACCAGGCCCAGGATACCCAGAGGCGCCAGGCGGATCACCAACTGGATCACCTGCGGCACGGCCGTGGCGCCGTCCTGCAGCATGGCGCGCGTGCCCGCGCTGGCGTGGCGCAGCGCCAGGCCCAGCGCAATGGCCCAGGCCAGGATGCCGATGTAGTTGGCCTCCAGCAGCGCCTTGACCGGGTTTTCGACCACGCTCTTGAGCACGTTCATCAGCACCTCGGACACCGACCCCGGCCCCGCGGCGGCCTGTGCTGGCGCCTGCAGCGTGAGCGTGCTGGGAAACCACATGCTGGCCACCACACCCACGGTGGCCGCGGCCAGCGTGCCCACCGCGTACAGCACCAGCACCGGGCGGATGTGCGTCGTCTCGCCCGGTGTGTGGTTGCTGATGGCGGCCATCACCAGCACGAACACCAGCACCGGCGCCACCGCCTTCAGGGCCGAGATGAACAACGCGCCCAGAATGGACAGGTGGGGCGTTGCGGCGGGCCATACAGCCGCCAGCACAATGCCGATGACCACGGCGATGGCGATCTGGGTGACCAGGCTCGTGCGCTGCACCCAGCGCAACAGGGGAGAGAGGATCATGATCTGAACAGAAGGAAGGCCTGAGCCGCTGCGCAGGCCGCGCAGCGCGGCGCCTTGTGGCAGGCGCGGCCGCCANGCGGCGCCGCTTGTGGCAGCGGCCCGTTTGTCAAGGGAAGAAACGCGGATTTTAGCGGCTGCCCGGCGGTGGCCTGCGCCGCGCCACGGTGCCAGTGGGGTCGCTGGCGGGATAATCGCCACCCATGTCCTCCCCCAAAGTCCTCTTCGGCTTTCACGCCGTGGGCGTGCGCCTGAAGACCGCGCCGCAAAGCATCATCGAGATCTATTACGAGCCCACGCGCCGCGACGCGCGCATGCGCCAGTTCCTGGAGCGCGCACGCGAGGCGGGGGCGCGCCTGATTGAAGCCGACGGCCTGCGCCTGGCCAAGCTGGCCGGCAGCCATGGCCACCAGGGCGTGGCGGCGCGGGNTGGCGCAGGTGCGCACGCTGGACGAGCTGCTGGACGAGCTGGAGGCCCGCGGCGTGAAGAACCCGCTGCTGCTGGTGCTGGACGGCGTGACCGACCCGCACAACCTGGGCGCCTGCCTGCGCGTGGCCGATGGCGCGGGCGCGCATGCGGTGATCGCTCCCAAGGACCATGCGGTGGGCATCAACGCCACCGTGGCCAAGGTGGCCAGCGGCGCGGCCGAGACGGTGCCGTATTTCATGGTCACGAACCTGGCGCGCACGCTGAACGAGCTCAAGGAGCGCAACATCTGGGTCATCGGCACCAGTGGCGATGCCGACAAGACGCTGTACCAGGTGGACCTGAAAGGCCCGGTCGCCTTGGTGCTGGGCGCCGAGGGCCCGGGCATGCGCCAACTCACGCGCAAGACCTGCGATGAGCTGGTGAAGATCCCTATGCAGGGCGCTGTCGAGAGCCTGAACGTGTCGGTGGCCAGCGCAGTGTGCCTGTACGAGGCGCTGCGCCAGCGCGCCTGAACGCCGAAGGCGCCCGGCCCCTAGCCGCGGTGCGCCGCCTCGATGGCGGCAATGTCGATCTTGCGCATCTGCATCATCGCGTCGAACGCGCGCTTGGCGGCGGCGCGGTCGGGGTCGGTCACCGCGCGGGTCAGGGCCACGGGCGTGATCTGCCAGGACAGGCCCCATCGGTCCTTGCACCAGCCGCAGTCGCTTTCCTGGCCGCCGTTGTTCACGATGGCATTCCAGTAGCGGTCGGTTTCTGCCTGGTCGGCGGTCGCCACCTGGAACGAGAAAGCCTCGCTGTGCTTGAAGGCCGGGCCGCCGTTGAGCCCCAGGCAGGGGATGCCCAGCACCGTGAACTCGACCATCAGCACATCGCCCTCGTGGCCTGACGGAAAGTCCCCCGGCGCGCGGTGCAGCGCGCTCACGGATGAGTCGGGAAAGGTTTTCGCGTAGAACCGCGCGGCTTCTTCGGCAGTGCCGTCGAACCACAGGCAGACGGTGTTTTTGGCGGGTTGCGTCATGGAGTGCTCCTGCTGAGTCGGGACTGCTGGGCCTTTAACCCGGGATGTCGGGCTCCACCAGTGCGGCCAGCTGGGTGAGAGAGTCCTGCCAGCCCAGGTAGCACATTTCCAGCGGAATGGCCTGCGGAATGCCGGCCTGGGTGATGCTCAGCTCGGTGCCGCAGCTCACGGGCGTGAGCCGGACGGTGACCTCCAGCGTGCCGGGCAGGTTCGGGTCGTCGAACCGGTCGGTGTAGCGGATGAGCTCCCCCGGCACCAGCTCCAGGTATTCGCCGCCGAAGGCGTGCGACTGGCCCGAGCCGAAGTTGTGGAACGACATGCGGAAGGAGCCCCCCACGCGGGCGTCGAGTTCTTGCACCCTGCAGGTAAAGCCGTGGGGCGGCAGCCATTTGGCCATGGCGTCGCCCTCCAGGAAGGCGCGATACAGCTTGTGCGGCGTGGTGCGCAGGACCCGGTGCAAACGAACGGTGCGGTCGGACATATGGCCTCCTTGGGTGTGGGGCATCAGGCCTGTGCCGTCACGTTGACCATCCACGGCGTGCCGAAGCGGTCGCGCGCCATGCCGAAGCCGGGTGACCAGAAAGTCGCGGCAAATGGCATGACGGTCTCGCCGCCGGCGCTGAGCGCATCGAACAGGCGGCGCCCCTCGGCCGCGTCGGCGGCCTGGATCGACACCCACAGACCCTGCGGCAGTTGGTAGCCGCCACCACAGGCATTCGGGTCCTGCCCAGGAATGGCCGGCATGGCGTCCGATCCCATCAACGACTGGTCCTTGATCTGCAGCTGCACATGCATGATGCGGCTCTTGGCTGCCTCGGGCAGCGGGGGCATGTTTTCGGAGGGAGGTATCTCCCCAAAGGTGCTCTGGTGGACGATGGTGCCGCCGAACAGCTTGGCGTAGAAGGCAAATGCCTCGGCACAGTTGCCGTCGAAGTTGAGGTAAGGCGTGAACTGCATGGTGTCTCCTTGCGGGTGGTTTGAGTGGAGTAGAAGAGGGGAAGAGGTGCGCGCCGTTTACGCGTGTACCAGCACGCGAAAACCGCCGTAAATCACACGCTGGCCGTCGAAAAGCATGTCCTTGGGGCAGAGCGGGTCGTCCATGACGGCCTGCATGCCGGCATCGCGCACCGCGCGCGAGGGCCACACGACCCAGGAAAAGACCACGGTCTCGTCGTCCTTGCGCTGCACGGCCAGGGGCATGGAGGTGAGCTTGCCCTCGGGCACGTCGTCGCCCCAGCATTCCACGATCTCCAGGGCGCCGTGCTTCTTGAAGATCTGCGCGGCCTCGCTGGCGTGCTGGCGAAAGGTCTCCTTGTTGGCAGTGGGGACGGCAAGCACGAAGCCGTCGATGTAGCTGTCGGGTTCCATGGCGCACTCCTTTGTGGACAATGTACACTTGCAGTGTATGCGGGCTGCGTCGATAAATGTGGACGGTGTATCTGTAAAAACTCGTAAATGCCGAATGAAGACCTGAGCCCCGCGCGTGCCACGTACCGCCATGGGGATTTGAAGCGCGCGCTGCTGGACGCCGGTGTGGCGCTGGCGCGCGAAGGCGGCCCTGCCGCGGTGGTGCTGCGCGAAGCCACGCGCCGTGCCGGTGTCGTGCCCAATGCGGCGTACCGGCACTTTCAGAACCACCAGGCGCTGCTGGAAGCCGTGCGCGCGGTGGCACTTTCGGAACTGGCGCGCGCGATCGAGGCCGAGATCCATGCCACGCGCCGGCTGCGCGACCCGCGCCAGCGTGCACGCGCCGCGTTCCGCGGCGTGGGCCTGGGCTATCTGCGCTTTGCGCGGCACGAGCCGGGCCTGTTTCGCACCGCTTTCGTGGCGCGGCCCTTTGATGTGGACGAGCGCGCGCCGGACGATGGTGCGGCGCGCGGGGCCAGCGGCATGGATCCGTTCGAACTGCTGGGGCACACGCTGGACGGCATGGTGCAGGCCGGTCTGCTGCCACCCGCGCGCCGCCCGGGCGCCGAGTTCATGGCCTGGTCCGCCGTGCATGGCATGGCGATGCTGATGCTGGACGGCCCCTTGCGCGGCGTGGACGAGGCCGGCTGCCAGGCGCTGGCCGAGCGACTGGTCGCCATGGTCGAGCAGGGCCTGCTGGCCGAGGCCGCGGCATGACGGACGATGCCGGAACCTCCGGCCCCTGCACCCCGCTGGACGAGGTGCGGGCGTGGGTGCGCGATGCGCGCCGCATCGTGGTGCTGACAGGCGCAGGCATCAGCGCCGAGTCGGGCGTCCCCACGTTCCGGGATGCGCAGACGGGCTATTGGGCGCAGTTCAACCCCATGGAGATGGCCAGCGAGACCGGTTTCAGGGCCCAGCCCGCGCGGGTGTGGGACTGGTACGCCCACCGCCGCGGCTTGCTCGCGGGCGTGCAGCCCAACGCGGGCCACCGGGCGCTGGCGGCGTTTGCGCAGCACGGGCGCGGGCGCGGGCGGCTGACGCTCATCACCCAGAACGTGGACGGCCTGCACCAGCGCGCCGGCAGCCCGGATGTGCTGTGCCTGCATGGTGACCTGACGGCCGACCGCTGGCTCGACCGTCCGCGTGCCTGCTGCGATCTGGCCCACGCCGCGCCCGGCCACCCGCCGCGCTGTCCCACCTGCGGCAACCTGGTACGCCCTGGCGTGGTCTGGTTCGGCGAGGCCTTGCCGCTGCCGGTGCTGGCCGCGGCGCAGCAGGCGGCGCAGTCCTGCGAGCTGATGCTGGTGGTGGGCACCGCGGGCGCCGTGTACCCGGCCGCAGGGCTGGCGCACCAGGCGCGCCATGCCGGTGCGCGCGTGGTGGTGGTCAACACCGCGGCCAGCGAGCTGGACGGTATCGCCCACGCCGTGCTGCGCGGCCCGGCGGCGCGGCTGTTGCCGTTGCTGCTGGACGGGCCGCCGATGGTTGAGGCGCCATAATCGGCAGGTCTTCAGGGCGGGGTGGAATTCCCCACCGGCGGTAGGCGGCGCATGGAGGTTTTCTTGCACCGCGAGCCCGCGAGCGCCCCGGTTGCCATCAGTGCAACCGGGGGTCAGCAGACCCGGTGCGGGGCGGCGCAGGCCACTCCCAGTCCGGGGCCGACGGTCATAGTCCGGATGAAAGAAGACGTGCCGCGACCGGGGCCCAGCGCCCTGGGCGCGGCCGTGTGCTTCGCGCGTGCCGGGCCCCGGGCCCATGGCGCGCGTGGGTGCTTCTTGCATGCCTTGAGGCGTTTCTTCATTTCAACCGAGGAGCGTTTCATGTCTTTTCCCGCCACTTTCTTGTCCGCCCCTGGCGATCTCCCACAGGAGGTCACGCTCGCGCCCATGCCCGCGGTGATCGCCGCGATCGCGGCCGGCCGCCCTGTGCTGGTGCTCGATGACGCCGACCGCGAAAACGAGGCCGACCTGGTCTGCGCTGCCGCCAACATGACCGAGGCCACCATGGCACTCATGATCCGTGAGGGCAGCGGCATCGTTTGCCTGTGCCTGACGCCCGCGCATGCCAAGGCGCTGGGGCTGCGGCCCATGGTGGAGGTGAACCGCTCGGCGTTCTCCACCGCGTTCACCCAGTCCATCGAGGCCGCGCATGGCGTGAGTACCGGCGTGTCGGCGGGCGACCGCCTGCAGACCGTGCGATGCGCCCTGCGCATTCCGGCGCCGGGGTGCGCGCCCGAGGTCGTAAGCCCGGGCCACGTGTTCCCACTGGTGGCACGCGCGGGCGGCGTGCTGGAGCGTGACGGCCATACCGAGTCGGCCGTGGACCTGGCCGTGCTGGCCGGCCTGCCGCCTGCGGGCGTGCTGTGCGAGCTCATGAACCCCGACGGCAGCATGGCGCGCGGCGCACAGGTGGCCCGCTTTGCCCGTGCGCATGGCTTGCTGTGCACCACGGTGCGGGCGCTGGCGGACTACCGTCGCGCGCGCCAGCCCTGACACCGCGCTAGACCCAGCCGAACGCGCCCAGCAACGCCCCCGCGCCCAGCAGCCATAGCAGGTGGATGCGCGTGCGCCACACCAGCAGGGTGGTGGCCGCGCTCAGCAGCCACAGTGGCCAGTCTTGCGCGGGCTCGCCATGGGCGCTGCCCAGCACCCAGGCCGTGGCCAGCAGCAGGCCGATCACCAGTGGTGCCATGCCTTGCTTGAAGGCGCGCACCGAGCGGCGTTCGCGGTTGCGGTGTGCCCAGCGCGTGGCGGCCCAGGTCAGCAGGCTGCTGGGCAGCAGCACCCCCAGCATGCAGACCGCCACGCCCAGCGCGCCGAAGGCCCAGGCCGCATGCGTGCCGGTGCCGGCTGCGTTCAGGCCCACGTTCCAGCCCAGCAGGGCGATGAACAGTACGTTGGGCCCGGGAGCCGACTGTGCGATGACGATGGAGGTGTTGAACTGCACCTCGGTCAGCCAACCCTGGCGCTCCACCAGGAAGCGGTGCATGTCAGGTGCGGTGGCGATGGCGCCGCCCACGGCCAGCAGCGACAGCGACAGGTAGTACAGGAACAGGTTCAGCCAGTCCAGCGGCTGCAGGTGCAAGTTCAGCGGTGCGGCCATGGCTGCGTCAGTGCCCCGCGGAAGCGAGCTTGCGCCAGGTGAGGGCGCAGGCCGCGCCGCCCACCACGGGCAGCACCCAGGCCAGCGGCAGGCGCAGCACGCTCATGGCGACGAAGGTGGCGGCCGCGATCGCGCCGCAGGCCCAGGGCCCCAGCGGGTGCTTGCGCAGCGACGCGGCCAGGCGGCAGCCCACGCCCGCCACCAGGCCTGCGGCCACGGCGCCCATGCCGCGCAGAGCGCCTGCCACCATGGGCTGGTCGGCAAAGCCGGCGTAGACCACGGCCAGCACCACCACCAGCAGCATGGGCAGCAACAGCATGCCCGCCACGGCCACCAGCGCGCCGCGCAGGCCGAAGTAGCGGTCGCCCACCATGATGGACAGGTTCACCACATTCGGGCCCGGCAGGATCTGCGCGGCGGCCCAGTCCTCGACGAACTGCTCGTTGCTCATCCAGCGGCGGCGTTCCACCAGCTCGCGCTGCACCACGGCCAGCACGCCGCCAAAGCCCTGCAGCGCCAGCCAGGTGAAGGCCCAGAACAGCTCCCGCAGGCTGTGCGGGCGTGGGTGGTCCTCCTCGGCGGTTCTGGCGGGTGATTCGGGGATGTGGGGGTGCATGGCGGGGCGGCGAAGCTGCGCATCGTACGCGTGCCGCGCGGCGGCCGTGCCGGCCTCGCCATCGCCAAACGCGATGTGGCCATCAGTCGATGCGATGGATGAACGGGATGGCGTGCATAAGATCGTCCCGATCAAACCCACGGAGACACCCATGAAACTCGTCCGCCACGGACAACCCGGCGCGGAGCGCGCCGGCCTGATCGACGCCCAGGGCGTGCTGCGCGACCTGTCCATGCTGCTGCCGGACATCGGCCCCACGCAGTTGGCGCCACGCACGTTGGCCGCGCTGGCCGCCATCGACGCCGCGCGCCTGCCCGCGGTGGTACCCGGCACACGCCTGGGCTGCCCCGTGGGCGGTGTCGGCAAGATCGTCTGCGTGGGCCTGAACTACGCCGACCATGCGGCCGAGGCCGGCTTGCCCGCGCCGGCAGAGCCCGTGCTGTTCATGAAGGCGACCAGCGCGCTCAGCGGCCCCACGGACGCCGTGCGCATCCCGCCCGGCGCGCTCAAGACCGACTGGGAGGTGGAGCTGGGCATCGTCATCGGCACGCGCATGCAGCAGGTGGCCGAGGCCGATGCGCTGGCCCATGTGGCCGGCTACGTGCTGGCCAACGACGTGTCCGAGCGCAGCTACCAGATGGAGCGTGGCGGGCAGTGGGACAAGGGCAAAGGCTGCGACACCTTCGCGCCCGTGGGCCCCTGGCTGGTGACCACCGACGAGATTCCCGACCCGCACGCCATCGGGCTGTGGCTGGAGGTGAACGGCCAGCGCATGCAGGACGGCCACACGCGCAATTTCATCTTCGGCGTGCCCCGGGTGCTGGCCTACATCAGCCAGTTCATGACGCTGGAGCCGGGCGATCTGGTGCTCACCGGCACGCCCGCCGGCGTAGGCCTGGGACAGAAGCCCACGCCGCGCTTCTTGCGCGCGGGCGACGTGATGCGGCTGGGCGCGACGGGGCTGGGCGAGCAGCGGCTGGTCTGCACGGGCGGGTAGGGTGTAGCGTGGGAATTTCAAGCCAAATATGCCTGGAGCGCTTTCCCATCAAGCGCGAGCAGCTATCATTTTGATAAATCTCGCACGCACCGCACTTTCTTACCCATGCATCCGTACCTTCTGCTCGGCATCTCCATCGTGGCGGAGGTGGTGGCCACCTCGGCGCTCAAGTCCTCGCAGGGGCTCACGCGGCTGGGGCCCAGCGCGCTGGCGGTGCTGGGCTACTGCGTGGCGTTCTACCTCGTCTCCAAGGTGATGAACCACATGGCCACGGGCGTGGTGTACGCCGTGTGGTCGGGGCTGGGCATCGTGCTGATATCGCTGGTCGGCTGGCTGCTCTATGGGCAGAAGCTGGACCTGCCGGCCGTCGTCGGCATGGCCATGATCGTGGGCGGCGTGCTGGTGATCCAGCTGCTCTCCAAGGCCACGGGGCATTGACCCGTGCGGCCTGTCAAGCTATCGAAGCCATAGCGCAAATGCGCGGCGGGGCAGGGTGCCGGTTCCTACAATGGCTCACACCTTGACGCTGGAGAACCCCATGACCGCCACGCCCGAACGCCCCGCCCTGGATGAAGCCACCCTGGCCTTTGCCGAGAAGGTGTTCGACGCCGCGCGCCAGGGCGACGCCGCGCGTCTGGCGCTGTGGCTGGACAACGGCCTGCCGCCCGACCTGCGCAATGCCCAGGGCGACAGCCTGCTGATGCTGGCCAGCTACCACGGCCATGCCGAGGCCGCGCGGCTGTTGCTGGCGCGCGGAGCCGACGCGGGGCTGGTGAACGGCCGCGGGCAGACGCCGCTGGCCGGCGCCGCCTTCAAGGGCGACGTGGACATGGTGCGCCTGCTGCTGGACGGTGGTGCGGCCGTGGACGGGCCTTCGCCCGATGGCCGTACGCCGCTGATGTTCGCCGCCCTGTTCAACCACCCGGCCGTGGTCGAGCTGCTGCTGTCACGCGGCGCCAACCCGCGCGCGGCCGACCTGCAAGGCAACACCGCCTTGGGCTGCGCCCTCGCGATGAAAGCCGACGCGGCAGCCGCCCTGCTGCGCTCGGCAGGGGCCGAAAGTTTTGAGTGGAAAGACGAGCTGGCGCGGGTTGGATAAGCGGTTGAAGCTACTTTATTGATAGCAAAATGGGTGGCATATGCCCGGCAGCGGATGCCACCGCTGGGGCAATGCGCTTTGGTGCCCAAGCCGTTAACCACCCCACAACTGCAACACCACCTGCGTATACAGCGGGATGCCCAGCAGGATGTTGAGCGGAAACGTCACACCCAGCGACAGGCTGACGTACAGCGAAGGATCTGCCTCGGGTATCGCATAGCGCACCACGGCGGGCACGGCGATATACGACGCACTGGCGGCCAGCACCATCAGCAGCACGGCGTCGCCCGCGGGCACCTGGGCAAGCCACGCCAGGCCGACCGCCACGCTGGCATGCACCAGCGGACCCCACACTGCGTAGGCCAACAGCCAGGGCGACTGTTTGCGCACGGCGGGCAGATTGCGCGCGGCAGACAGGCCCATGTCCAGCAGGAACAGGCAGAGCATGCCCTTGAACAGGTCACCCGAAAACGGCTGCATGGCAGCCTTGCCTGCCTCGCCCGTGACAAGGCCGATGAGCATGGCGCCCAGCAACAGCAGCTGGGTGCCATCGGTGAACGATTCGCGCAGGATCTTCCCCACCGACAAGGCCGGACCGGCCTTGCCCGCTGGGGTGGGGCCCGCGGCACCCAGCCCGCCGGGGCCGGCCAGGGCCGCGGCGCCTGAAGGAGAAACGGCCAGCACGGGCGCAGCAGCTGCGGGCACCGCCTGGCGCTGGCGCAGCGCATTGGCCAGCATCACGGCCAGGAGGATGGCGGGCGACTCCATCAGCGCCATGGCCGCGGCCATGTAGCCGCCGTAGGAGATGGATTGCGATTCCAGGTACTGCGTGGCGGTCACGAATGTCACTGCGCTGACCGATCCGTACGTGGCCGCCACGGCCGCCGCGTTGAAGCCCGACAGCACCCGTCGCAGCAGCGCGTAACCCACCAGGGGCACCACCACGGCCAGCAGCACCGCCAGCCCCAGGCTGCTGGCCACGCTGGCCGTGAAGCCCGAGGCCGCCAGCGCAAAGCCGCCCTTCAGGCCCAGCGCCGTGAGCAGGTAAATCGACAAGAACTTCGAGATGGCCGCAGGCATCTCCAGGTTGGACCGCACCAGGCCCGCAAAAGCGCCCAGCGCAAAAAAAAGGACGGCAGGGTCCAGCAAACTTTGCATTCTTCAACTCCACATGGGTGATGGGAGGCGATGCTAGAGAGGGCAGGGGGCAAAGTAAAATCGATTCGAATGCGGTTATCTATAGATAAAAATCTATGAATATCACTTTTCGCCAACTGCGCCTGTTTCTTGCGCTGGCCGAGACCGGCAGCGTGAGCGCCGCCGCCAAGCTCATGCACGTGACCCAGCCCACGGCTTCGATGCAGTTGCGCGAGGTAGCGCAAGCGGTGGGCGTGCCGCTGTACGAGGTGGTGTCGCGCCGCGTGTACCTGACCGAGGCGGGCCAGGCCCTGGCCCGCACCGCCCGCGCCATCGCCAGCGAGTGGGATGCGTTTGAGCAGGGCATTTCGGGCGCCAAGGGCCTGACCAGCGGCCGGCTCAAGGTGGCGGTGGTGAGCACCGCCAAGTACTTCGTTCCCCGCCTGCTGGGCAGCTTTTGCAAGCTGCACCCACAGATCGACATTTCGCTGGAAGTGCTCAACCGCGACCATGTCATCACCCGTCTGCGTGCCAACCAGGACGACCTTTACGTGATGTCCATGCCGCCGGGCGATTTGCCGCTGGAGGACCATGTGCTCATGCCCAACCCGCTGGTGGTCATCGCTCCCGCGGGGCACCGGCTGGCCGCCAAGAAACGGGTGGCCTTGCCGCAGTTGCAGAGCGAGCGGTTCATCCTGCGCGAGAAAGGCTCAGGCACACGAATGGCGACGGACGCCCATCTGCGCCAGTTGGGCTTTGCGCCCGCTGCGGTACTGGAGCTGGGCAGCAACGAGGCCATCAAGGAGTCGGTGCAAGGGCAGCTGGGCGTTTCCATCGTTTCGCGACACGCGCTGGGTCCGCACCTCGATGGCCTGGCCATTCTGAACGTGCAGGGTTTTCCCATCCAATCGCAGTGGCACCTGGTCTGGCCCAAGGGCAAGCGGCTGTCGCCCATTGCCGAAGTGTTTCGCGGGCATTTGATGGATGAGGCTGCTGGATGGATGCAGAGCCGCTGAGGGCTGCGGCGGCGCGCGGCTTATCCCTTGGCCAATGAAGGCGCGGTCGCCGCCGCCTCATGGCTGTGACTGACGATGGTGGCCAGACTCGGGGCAGGCACCGGTTTGCACGTCCATCTAGGCAGCACCCTGTGGCAAAGGCTGTCGGGCACCGAGCTGCTGCGGGGCGTGGCCCCACAGGCTTTTCACCGACGGGGGCGGCTGCCGCACCCGGCTGGACCGGGCCCGACTGTTATGGGTGCGTGAGTGCGACGCCACCCGCCAGCCGCGCCTGCACGGTGCGCTGCAGCGTGGAGGGGGCGTCAGCCAGCAGTGCGGGCCAGTCGGCCTGCGCGCGGCGTACCAGGTCCCGCAGCAGTGCCAGGTGGCGCGGTATGCGCAACAGGCCGGCGGTCTTGATGAGGGCCTGCAGTGCGTCCCAGTCCAGCGCGCGCATGCTGCGGTCGATGGCGCGATTCACCGCGTACTGGTGCTCGGTCGCTCCCTCGAAGAACGCAGCCACGCACACCGGGTCGTACAGCGGCGCCAGGCGCGGCGTGTGCCCGTCGGGGTAGACCAGTGCCCAGTTCTTCAGGTGAGCGTCGGTGTTGCCCATGAGGATGAACGCCACCATGCGCGCCAGGAACTCGCGGGTGTCCTGCACCGGCTGGTCGCTCAGGCGATCGACCACGCGCAGCATGGTGGCCCAGTCCTGCAACAGGCCCTTGCCGTACTTCTGGCGCGGCGCGTAGCCCAGGGCCTGGTTGAACTCCTCCATGTGCACGCGGGTGCCGTCGGCCAGATGGTCGAAGCGTTGCACGGCCAGGATGTCGTCGAACGGCACGGCCTCGGGCAGCTCGGCCTCGGCGCGGGTGATGATGCGCGCCTGGGCGCAATGCAGGCCCAGGCTACCGGCCAGCTGGTAGCAGGTGAACTCGTTGGCCACCAGGTCCGGGTGGGCGGTGGTGGGCAGCTTGAGGATCACGCTGCCGGCGGCGCCGCGGCGCTTGACGAGGTAGCGGCGCCCGTCCTGCACGGCGCTGAACTTGGTGACCACACCGGGCAGTGAGGCGGCGTCTTCCACCGGGTATTCGACAAACCCGGGCTCCAGCACGTCCAGGCCCTGCGTGGTGTGCCAGTAGCGCACCACGTCGGGCACGCCCTCCTGGGCGGGCACGGGTTCGACCTCCAGCGCGCCCATCAGGTCGTGGCCGGCGGCGGCCAGCAGCTCGAATTCGTCGTCGGGCGCGCAGCCGCGTTCGCGCGCCAGGCGGTCGCGGTTGTGGCCCTCGGGCAGCAGGTTCTGGAAGTACGCCGGCCAACGCCCGTCGGTGCGCACCAAGCGGGCGTCACGCGCCGAGCGCAGGATCTGCTGCGTGTCCGCCTCGTTCGCGCCGCGGTAGCTCAGCGACAGGGTGGGGCGCTGCGGGTCGGCGATGTAGTCCTCATCGAAGGACACGCGCAGGATGTCGCCGTACTGGGACAGGTAGCCGATGCCGCGCCGCCCGCCCCCCTGGGCCGCTGGGCGGTGCAGGTACAGGCGCAGGTAGCGGATAGCAGTGCTCATCGTGCGTCTTGATCAGCGACCCAGGCTCTCCACCACCGAGGGGGGCGCATCCGCCCCCGAGGGCTGGCCCAGGAACTTGCCCCCCGACTGGATGAAGGCCTGCAGCGCGGGGCCCAGTTCGGCCGGCACTGCAATCAGTTCCATGCCGAGCACGCGGGCCATCTCGGCCAGGGTGGAAAAGCGCGGGTCCACGTCCCCCGTCTCGGTGCGTTGCACGGCCATGCGCGACAGGCCGGCTTGTGCGGCCAGATCGGCCTGCGTGATGCGCCGGGCTTTGCGCACTTCTGCCAATGTGGTGATCAACGAATGCGTCATGCCATCCTTTATACGCTTTTTTATTAAAAAGCGCTTTATAAGTTCCTTTTTTCAAGCGGGAAACGGCAGCAGAGCCCCGCGCAACTCCGCAAAGCGCTGTGCCTGCAGCGCCAGCCATTCCTTGACCAGCAGCATCGGCGGGCTGGGATGCGCCGTGGTGACGAAAGAGTACGACGCCCGCGAGCGCACGCTGCACCCGAACAGCGGTACCAGCCGCCCGTGCCGTACGTCTTCCAGCACGAGGGCCGCGCGCCCGATGGCAATGCCTTGGCCCGCCAGGGCGGCGCTCAGCGCCAATTGCGACAGGTTGAACTGCTGCCCGGCGCCCCAGGCGGGCGGCGCTGTGTCCGTGCAGGCGCACCAGTGTTGCCATTCCTCGAACGGCTCGGCTCCCTCCCAGGCACTGCTGTCGTGCAGCAGCCATTCACCGCGCAATTGCGAGGGTGACTGCAGGTCAGGATGGGCGGCCAGGAAGGCGGGGCTGGCCACGGGAATCAGCCACTCATCCAGGAACACGCTGGCGCGCAGGTCGGTGTAGCCGCCCAGGTCGAAGCGCACTGCCGCCTCGACCCCGTCGCGCACCATGCGGGTGCGGTCCAGCCGGTGGAACTCGCCAAACACGCGCAGGCCCACGTCCGGGTGCTCACGAAAGAAATCCCCCAGCCGCGGCGTGAGCCACTGCATGGCAAACGAGGGGGAGCAGCTCAGCGTGGCCACCGGCGTATCGTCGGTCACACGCATCTGCGACAGGGCGTCCTCGATGGCGCCGAAGCTCTCACGCAGCACCACGGCCAGCCACTTGCCCTCGGGCGTGGGCATGAGGGTGCGGGGCGTGCGCACGAAGAGGGGGCGCCCCAGCCAGGTTTCCAGTTGCTTGACTTGCTGGCTCACCGCGCCCTGGGTAATGCACAACTCCGCCGCCGCGCGCGTGAAGCTGCCGTGGCGTGCGGCTGCTTCAAAGCAGCGCAGCCACGCGAGCAGGGAAGGAAAAAGCCGTGAATTCATTATTCAAACTAATGCACTCGTCAATATAAATGCGTTGTACCGGTGCCGGGGCATGCCAAGAATGCCGTCTATACCCACCTTCCACCGACCGCAGCCCATGCCCTCCGTTGTTTCCCCACAGTACCACTTGCAGGACGACGCCCCGGCTGCACAACTGCGCCGCGCCGAGCCCTGCCTATGGCTCAACCCGCACAGGCAGCCCATACCCGCCGCCCGGCAGGCCGTGGCCGGTGATCACATTAGTTTGGATGATACGGAGAAGGCAGCGGCACGCTTCGCGCGCTTTGCGCCGCTGCTGGAGGGCGTGTTCCCCGAGTTGCAGGCGACGGGTGGCGTGATCGAGTCGCCCCTGTTACCCGCATCCAGCCTGCATGCCGCGGCGGGGCTCGTCGCGGGCCAGGGCGCGCTGTGGATCAAGGCGGACCACCGGTTGCCCGTGGCCGGGTCCATCAAGGCACGCGGAGGCATCCATGAAGTGCTGGAGCTGGCCGAGCACCTGGCACTGCAGCACGGCCTGCTGACGCCGCAGTCCGGTGCCGACGACTACCGCGCCCTGGCAAACCCCGCTGCGCGCGCCGTGTTTGCGCGCTACACCGTGGCCGTAGGCTCCACGGGCAACCTGGGCCTGAGCATCGGCGTGGCGGCATCGGCGCTGGGCTTTCGTGCCGTGGTGCACATGTCGGCCGATGCCAAGGAATGGAAGAAGCAGCGTCTGCGCCAGCGCGGCGTGCAGGTGGTGGAGCACGCGGGTGACTACGAGGGCGCTGTGGCCGCGGGGCGTGCGCAGGCGGCGCAGGACCCGTTCAGCCATTTCGTGGACGACGAACGCTCGCTGTCGCTGCTGCTGGGTTACAGCGCCGCGGCGCTACACCTGCGCCAGCAGTTGCAGGACGCGGGCATCGCCGTGGACGCGCAGCACCCCCTGTTCGTCTACCTGCCCTGCGGGGTGGGGGGGCGCCGGCGGGCATCACCTTCGGCCTGCGGCAGGTGCTGGGGGCGCATGTGCACTGCTTCTTCGCGGAGCCCGTGCAGTCGCCGTGTTTCATGGTGCAAATGATGGCCGGACAGGGCGCACACCCCTCGGTGTACGACTGGGGCCTCACCAACCGGACGGAAGCCGACGGCCTGGCCGTGCCACGCGCGTCCCTGCCCGCGGCCGAGCTGATGGAGCCGCTGCTGTCGGGCTGCTTCACCGTGTGCGACGACACCCTGTTTCGCCAACTGGTACAGGTGCTGGATGCCACGGGCGAGCGCATCGAGCCGTCCGCAGCGGCGGGCCTGAGCGGCCCCGGTTTCCTGACGGGCACCGAGACGGGCCGCACCTGGCTGCACGCGCAAGGGCTGTGGCCCCACCTGGCGCAGGCCACGCACCTGGTGTGGACCACCGGCGGGCTGTACGTGCCGCCCGAGGCCTACGCGCGCTTCGAGGAACGTGGCCGGGCCCTGGGTTGACGCGCCTTCGCCGAGTCCTGGCCCCGCGAAAGGATCTGTTTTTTGACTGGCTTGACTGGAGAGAACGCCATGAACCGCAAGACGATGTTGTCCATGCTGGCCTGCGCACTGGGCGCCGCCGCTTTCGCCCCCGCGCATGCGCAGGAGGCGTTTCCCTCCCGGCCCATCACGCTGGTGATTCCATTCCCCGCGGGTGGAGCCACCGACGTGCTGGGCCGCTTGATCGGCAAGAAGCTCGGCGACAAGCTGGGGCAAAGCGTGGTCATCGACAACCGCGCCGGCGCGGGCACGGTGATTGGCGCGAGCTACGTGGCCAAGGCCGCGCCGGACGGCTACACGCTGCTGCTGAGCTCAGGCACCACCTTCACGGTGAACCCGGCGGTGCGGCCCCGGCTGCCGTATGACCCCGTCAAGAGCTTCGATCCCATCGGCATCACCGGGCGCACGGGGCTGATCCTGCTGGCCAGCAAGAGCGTGCCGGTCAACGACGTGAAGCAATTCGTCAGCGCCGTGAAGGCCGCGCCCGACAAGTATTCCTACGGCTCATTCGGCGCGGGCACGACCTCGCAGTTCGCGGGCGAGATGTTCTTTCATGCCGCGGGCCTGAAGATCCAGCATGTGCCCTACAAGGGTAGCGCGCCGGCCATGGTGGACCTGATCGGCGGGCAGATTCCGTTCACCGTGGACACGGTGTCGGCCGCGCTGCCCCAGCTCAAGGAGGGCAAGGTCAAGGCGATTGCCGTCACCACCGAGAAGCGCTCGACCCTGCTGCCCCAGGTACCCTCGCTGGCCGAGAGCGGTTACCCCGGCCTGAACATGGACACCTGGCTGGCCCTGGTGGCGCCCGCAGGCCTGCCTGCCGCGGTAAAGACGCGGCTGGAGAAGACGCTGGCCGAGGTCGTGGCCGACCCGGACACGCGCGAGCGCCTGCTCGCGCTGGGCTTTGAGCCCGCATTCGCCTCGTCGGCCGAGCTGGCCGCGCTGATCGAGCGGGAGCTGCCGCTGATGCGTGCCATTGCGCAGCGCGCGGGCATCACCGCCGACTGAGGCGCGGCTCATCCACAATGGCCCCTGGACCTTCTTCACGACCATGACTGCTGATCCCACGCTGGTGGAACTGTCCGCCAATGAACTGCGCCACCGCATCGGCACGGGCGAAATCTCGCCCGTCGAGCTGCTGCAAGCCTGCATCGACCGCATCGAGGCGGTGAACCCCTATGTGAACGCCGTCACCGCCACCTGCTACGACCGCGCCCGCGCCGAGGCGCATGCCGCCGAGCGGGCGGTGCGCGCCGGCGAGCCCCTCGGCCTGCTGCACGGGCTGCCCATGGGCGTGAAGGATCTGGAGGCCACCGCCGGCCTGCTGACCACCTACGGCTCGCCCATCTACCGCGAGAACATCCCTGCGCAGGACAACGTGCTGGTGGCGCGCCTGCGCGCGGCCGGCGCCATCGTCACGGGCAAGACCAATATTCCCGAGATGGGCGCGGGCGCCAATTCGCGCAACGTGGTCTGGGGCGCTACGGGTAACCCGTTCGATCCGCGCCTGAACGCGGGCGGCTCGTCCGGCGGGTCGGCCGCGGCGCTGGCCTGTGACATGTTGCCGGTGTGCACGGGCTCGGACACGGGCGGCTCGCTGCGCATCCCCGCGGCCAAGTGCGGCGTGGTGGGTTTTCGGCCGTCGCCCGGCGTGGTGCCCAGCTCGCGCAAGCTGTTGGGCTGGACGCCGATCTCCGTGGTCGGCCCCATGGGCCGCACGATGGCCGAGGCCTGCCTGCAGCTGGCCGCATCGGCCGGCCTGTCGGCGGGCGACCCGCTGACCTACCCCCTGGACCCCCACAGCTTCCTGCACCTGGAGCCGGCCGACCTGGGCGGCCTGCGCGTGGGCTACACCGAAGACTTCGGCGCCTGCGCGGTGGACGACGGCATCCGCGCGGTGTTCCGCGCCAAGATCGGCGCCATGCGCCACCTGTTCCGCTCCTGCGAGGAAGTCCGGCTGGAACTGGGCGACGTGCACCGCTGCTTCGACGTGCTGCGGGCCGAGAGCTTCGTGGCCGGCATGCGCGAGGCCTACGAGCGCGACCCCGCCAGCCTGGGGCCCAACACGCGCGCCAACTACGAGATGGGTGCGGCCATGTCGCTGCTGGACAGCGCCTGGGCACAGGCCGAGCAGACGCGCATCCTGGCGCGCTTCCAGGAGGCGTTTGCCAACTTCGACGTGATCCTGGCACCCACCACGCCGGTCTCGCCCTTCCCGTGGACCGCGCTGTACGCCAGCCATATCAACGGTGAACCCCAGGCCAACTACTACCGCTGGCTGGCACTGACCTATGTGACCACGCTGACCACGCACCCCGCGCTCAGCGTGCCCTGCGGGCGCGACACGGCCGGCATGCCGTTCGGCCTGCAGGTGGTGGGGCGCTTTCGCGACGACCATCGCCTACTGTCCATCGGCCTGGGGCTGGAGCAAGCCTTTGCCCGCATCGATGGCCTGCAGCGCCCGCGGCCCGACCTGGCCCGGCTGGGGCCGGTGCAACCCGCGCTCACCTCCATCGTCACCCACGCGCCGGACCCCGATGACGCGCGCGGCGTGCCGCGGCTGGGCGCACGCGGTACCGCGGAGCAGGCGTCGGCGGTCTGACAGTGATTGGCGAGGGAACTCATGCAACCCTATGACTTTGTGATCATCGGCGCGGGCATTGCCGGCGCCTCCGCCGGTTGGGAACTGGCCGCGCACCGCCGCGTGCTGCTGCTGGAGCGCGAGGCCCAGCCCGGCTACCACACCACCGGCCGGTCGGCTGCGCTGTACTCGGCCACCTATGGCACGCCCAACATCTGCGCACTCACACGGGCCAGCCGCGCGTTCTACGATGCGCCGCCGCCCGAATTCGGCAGCGCCCCCATCCTCACGCCGCGCGGCGTGGTGTACCTGGCGGGGCCCGACCAGCTCGACCTGCTGGAAGCCGCCTACGCCGAGGCGCTGCCGCGCAACCCGCAGGTGCGCCGCCTGACGCGCGAGGAGCTGCTGGAGCAGGCCCCGTGCCTGCGCCCCGAGGCCGTGGCCGCGGGCATGAGCGAGCCCGGCGCCGCCGACATCGACGTGCATGCGCTGCACCAGGGCTACCTGCGCGGCCTGCGCCAGCGTGGCGGCGAGATCCGCACCCATGCCGAGGTGACGGCCCTGCAGCGGGGCGAGGAGGGCTGGCACATCACCCTGGCCGATGGCGAGGTGCTGCACGCGCGCGCCGTGGTCAATGCCGCAGGCGCCTGGGCCGACGTGGTGGCAGCCCAGGCGGGCGTGCCGCCCATCGGGCTGGAGCCGCGCCGGCGCACGGCCTTTACCTTCCCCGTGCCGGCCGGCATGCAAGCGGCCCACTGGCCGGCTGTCATCGGCATTGCGGAGGACTACTATTTCAAGCCCGACGCGGGGCAGATGCTGGGCTCCCCCGCCAATGCCGATGCCGTGGCGCCGCACGACGTGGTGCCTGAGGAACTGGACGTGGCGCTGGGTATCCACCGCATCGAGCAGGTGACGTGCTTTCAGATCCGCCGCCCCTCGCACACCTGGGCGGGGTTGCGCTCGTTCGTGGCCGATGGCGACCTGGTCATTGGCCGGGACAACCATGTACCCGGCTTCTTCTGGCTGGCCGCGCAAGGCGGCTATGGCATCCAGAGCGCGGCGGGCGCGGCGCTGCTGACGCGGCAGTTGGCACTGGGCGAGCCGCTGGCCCCCGAGTTGGCGCGCGAGGGTGTGGACGTGGCGGGCCTGTCGCCTGCGCGGCTGCGCTGAGCAAGGCCAGAGCTGAAGCTGCCCTGAGCCGCCGAAAAAAGCCAGCGCGCCGTGCGCGTCAGGCGTAGGTGTTGAGCTGCGTGCCCAGCGGGCCTTCGGTCGCCAGCGGCGGCTGGGGCAGGGCGGCGAGCAGGGTGGCGGCGGCCGTTTCCTGCGTATCCAGGGCCTTCTTCAGCACGGTGACCTGGACGGCATCGGCCGTCTCGCGGCTGGCGAGGGCGCTGGCGGTGCTGACGATGGATTGGGTGAGGGCGACGTCCATGGTGATCTCCGGTGTACCTCTTGTTATCGGCCAGTTCACCGCGGATTCAAGGGTGCTTCTATAAACATAGCTGTTGGCGCTTGATACGTAAGAATTTCAAGCTGTTTTGGTGCTGAAAATCCATCCTGGCAAGCGCAGCCAGCTATTGTTTTTGTATCAGTCCAGCGCGCTCGCGCCGTAGGCCTCGCAGGCGGCGAGGTCGGAATCGCTGGCCTTGGGCAGGCGCGAGGCCGCGTCGCGCAGCGCCGTGCGCAGGCCTTCCTCCAGCACCGGATGGTAGAAGGGCATGCGCAGCAGGTCGTGCACCGTCAGCCGCTGCTCGACGGCCAGCGCCAGCAGGTGAGCCATGTGTTCGCCCGCTGGCGTGCACAGCTCGGCGCCCAGCAGGCGGCCGCTGCCGTGTTCGGCGTACACGTTCAGGCGCCCGTGGTTGCACTGCGCCACGCGCGCGCGGCCCTGGCGTGCAAAGTCCACCGTGCCCACCACCCATTGCCCCTGGGGCAGATCGGCATGGCGCTGTCCCACCACGGCTGCATGGGGCTGGCTGAAGGTGATGGCCAGCGGCGTGCGCCGGGCGAAGCCGCGCGGCGTGGGCGCCAGGGCGTTCAACCCCGCAATGTGGCCCTCGTCCGCGGCCTCATGCAGCAGGGGGCGGTCGCCATCGGCATCGCCCGCGATGAAGACGGGCAGATCGCTCACCTGCAGGGTGCACGGATCGATGGGCGGGCGGCCCTTGTCGTCCAGCGCCACGCCCAGCGTGTCCAGCCCCAGGTGCTCCAGATTCGGGCGCCGGCCCATGGCGGCCACCACCTGGTCCACCACCACGGTCGCGCTGCCGTTGGTGACCTGTATGCCGCCGGCCACCTCGCGCAGCTCGGCCTTGTCGCCCACGTTGACGATGAATTCGTCCTTCAGCCGCGCCAGCAGCGCGTCGTTGATGGCGGGGTCGCTCAGGCCGGCCACGGTCTTGCCCGTCGCGAAGGCCATCACCTCCACCCCCAGCCGCGCGAGCGCCTGCGCGATTTCCACCCCCAGCGGCCCCAGCCCGATGACGGCCACGCGCGGGCCGAGCGTGGGTTGCTCGAACAGCGTATCGGTGGTCAGGATGCGGTCACCAAAAGCCAGCCAGTCCTCCGGCACGATGGGGCGCGAGCCCGTGGCGATGATGATGCGCCGCGCGGTGTACACCTGGCCGTTCACTTCCACGCGCTGCGCGTCCAGCAGCCGGGCGTGGCCGCTGATGGCGCGCTCGCCCGCGTCGGTGGCGGCCAGCGTGCCGGCCACGAAGTCATCGCGCAGCGCGCGCACGCGGCGCAGCACGGCGGGCAGGTCCACCCGCAGCGCATCCGCGCCCTCGATGCCGAAGGTGTGCAGTGCGCGCCGCGCATGGTAGGCGTTGGCGGCCTCGATGAGCATCTTGGAGGGCATGCACCCCACGCGCGCGCAGGTGGTGCCCCAGGGGCCGTCGTTCACGATGCGCCAGTGGTCGGTGCGCTTGCGCACCTCGCGCAGCGCCGCCAGTCCGGCGGACCCGGCGCCCAGGATGATCACGTCCAGCGGCTGGCTCATGGAGGGGGCTCCTTGTCAATGCGGGCCGCCAGTGTCGCCGCGCGCGCCGGCGCGGCATGTAGGCGCGCAGGCATTGTTGGGCTTGCGTGGGCGCGGCCCGCCCCCGGTCTTCAGTCCGTGGATTCGCCCCAGGCCACGCGGCCCTGGCCTGCTTCGTTCACCTGGTGGACGAAAGCCTCGGCCTCGGCCTCGGGCAGGCGCAGTTGCAGCGTGACCAGCGTGCCATGCTGCACCTGCAGCAACTGCGCGCCAGCACCGTCGATCATGCGGCGCAGCAGTCCTTCCAGGGCGTAGGGCACGCTGCATTCCAGGGTGCGCATGCGCTGCAGCGGCACCTTGTCGGCCTGCAGCAGCGCCTGGGCCACGGTATCGGTATAGGCGCGCACCAGGCCACCCGCGCCCAGCTTCACCCCGCCGAAATAGCGCACCACGGTGGCCAGCACGCCCTCCAGGTCCTGGTGGCGCAGCACATCCAGCATGGGCCGCCCGGCGGTGCCGCTGGGCTCGCCGTTGTCTACCGCGGCGGACTGGCCGCCCGCCAGCAGCGCCCAGCACACATGGGCCGCGCCCGGGTGTTCGCGCCACAGCGCATCCACCACGGCCTGCGCGCTCGCGCGGTCGGCCATGGGCTGCACGCAGCCGATGAAGCGGCTTTTCTTGATGATGAGTTCGCTGTGAACGGGGGCGCTGAGGGTGTAGGGCATGGGGGCGGCCGAGCTTACCCCATGGGCCGACGGCGACAAGGGCCATGCGGGGGCGGTTAGGCGCAAAGGGGGCATGGCTTCTAAAATGCCCGGCCCCCCCTGCAGGCCCGCCCATGAACGCCCCGATCGATGTTTCCTTCTTCCCGCGCAACGCCAAGCCGTTGACCAGCTACCGCCCCTACTGGGCCAAGCGCTTTGGCGTGGCGCCGTACCTGCCCATGAGCCGTGCCGAGATGGAGCAGCTGGGCTGGGACAGCTGCGACGTGGTGTTGGTGACGGGCGATGCCTATGTGGACCACCCGAGCTTCGGCATGGCGGTGATCGGGCGGGTGCTGGAGGCGCAGGGCTTTCGCGTGGGGATCATCGCGCAGCCGGACTGGCAGAGCGCCGACGCGTTCAAGGTGCTGGGCAAGCCCAACCTGTTCTGGGGCGTGACCGCGGGCAACATGGATTCGATGATCAACCGCTACACGGCGGACCGCAAGATCCGCAGCGACGACGCCTACACGCCCGGCGACGTGGGTGGCAAGCGGCCCGACCGCGCCGCCGTGGTCTACAGCCAGCGCTGCCGCGAGGCGTACAAGGACGTGCCCATCGTGCTGGGCGGCATCGAAGGCTCCCTGCGCCGCATTGCCCACTATGACTACTGGAGCGACAAGGTGCGCCGCTCCATCGTGGTGGACAGCAAGTGCGACATCCTGCTGTTCGGCAACGCCGAGCGTGCCCTGGTTGAAGTGGCCCACCGCATTGCGCGGCGCGACCCGGTGGAGACCATCACCGACGTGCGCGGCACGGCCTTTGTGCGGCGCGCGTCCGAGCCCGGATGGTTCGAGATCGACTCCACCGAGGTGGACGAGCCCGGCCGCGTGGATGAGCTGATCAACCCCTACATGACCACGAGCGAGCAGGCTGCGGCCCAGGGCCAGACGTGTTCGCAGGAAGATGCTGCAAATTCAATAGCTGCCAGCGCTGACCCACAAAGCGCTGGAGGCCAAAAACCCTTGCAGACCGTGCAGATCGTGCCCAACCCGGCGCTGCCCTCCAAGGGGCGCAGCGGGCGGGCGCTGCCGCCGCGCGAGCGCACCGTGATCCGCCTGCCCAGCTACGAGCAGGTGAAGGCCGACCCGGTGCTCTACGCCCACGCCAACCGCGTGCTGCACCTGGAGACCAACCCCGGCAACGCCCGCGCGCTGGTGCAGGCGCATGGCGAGGGCGCGACGGCGCGCGACGTGTGGCTGAATCCGCCGCCCGTCCCGCTCACCACGGCCGAGATGGACTGGGTGTTCGGCCTGCCGTATGCGCGCAACCCGCACCCGCAGTACCTGGACGCGCAGGGCAGCTACGAGGGGCCGACCAAGATCCCGGCGTGGGAGATGATCCGCGCGTCGATCAACATCATGCGCGGCTGCTTTGGCGGCTGCACCTTCTGCTCCATCACCGAGCACGAGGGACGCATCATCCAGAGCCGCTCGGAAGATTCCATCATTGCCGAGGTGGAGGACATCCGGGACAAGGTCAAGGGCTTCACCGGCACCATCTCCGACCTGGGCGGCCCCACGGCCAACATGTACCGCCTGGGCTGCAAGAGCCCAGAGATCGAAGCCGCCTGCCGCAAGCCCAGCTGCGTGTTTCCCGGCATCTGCCAGAACCTGCACACGGACCATGCGCCGTTGGTCAACATCTACCGCCGTGCGCGCAAGCTGCCGGGCATCAAGAAGATCCTCATCGGCTCCGGCCTGCGCTACGACCTGGCGGTGAAGTCCCCCGAATACGTGAAGGAGCTGGTGCAGCACCACGTGGGCGGGTACCTCAAGATCGCGCCCGAGCACACCGAGGCGGGGCCGCTGTCCAAGATGATGAAGCCAGGCATCGGCAACTATGACCGCTTCAAGCAGATGTTCGAGCAGTACACCGAAGAGGCGGGCAAGAAACAGTTCCTGATCCCGTACTTCATCGCCGCCCACCCCGGCACCACCGACGAGGACATGCTGAACCTGGCCATCTGGCTCAAGAAGAACGGCTTTCGCGCCGACCAGGTGCAGGCCTTCTACCCCAGCCCCATGGCCAGCGCCACGGCCATGTACCACTCGGGCCGCAACCCGCTCACGCGCGTGCGACGGCAGATGCGCGACGTGGCCGAGGAACAGGTGGACGTGGTGCGTGGCGAAAAGCGCCGCCGCCTGCACAAGGCCTTCCTGCGCTACCACGACCCCAACAACTGGCCGCTGCTGCGCGAGGCGCTGAAAAGCATGGGCCGGGCCGACCTGATCGGCAACGGCAAGCACCACCTGATCCCCACCTTCCAGCCGCTGGTCGACGGCAGCTACCAAAGTGCCCGCAAGAAGAACAGCACCGGGCCCAAGGGTGGCGGGGCCGGCGTGGGCTACACCATCAACAAGGACGGCAAGGCCGTGGCGCTGCGCCGCCGCCCGCAGGAGCCGGAGGAGCCGCAGGGAGACGTGCGTTTTCGTAGCAGTGCGCCGCAGCCGGGCCGCATGCTCACGCAGAACACCGGCCTGCCGCCACGTGCCGGCACCGGTGCCCGCACTGGCAGCCGTGGCAATGCCGGCGGCAACGTTGCGGGCGCCCTGGGGCGCCGCCAGGGCGGGGCCGGGACCCCGGCGTCGGGCAAGGGTACGGGCCGGCGGCGCTGACGGGGCGGCACCCGGCCGTCAGCGCGCGGGACCGGCGGGGGCGGACACCAGCTCCTCAATGACCAGGCGGCGGTAGTAGAACGCCGCCAGCGGGCCCAGCGGCTGCAGCAGGTCGCGCAGCGTCTCCGGAGCGTCGGAATCCGTGGCACGCAGCAACAGGCCGTGGGCGCCGTCGCTGGCCAGTTGCGCGATGCGGCGCACGATCACGCCCTCCGCACCGACCGAGGGCAGGGGTGCATCGGCATTGCCCAGCGTGCGCACCACATGTTCCAGGATCATCGGCGGCGTGGCGTGCGCCACGTCATCGCGACCCTGGGCCTGCAGCGCCTGGCCTGCGGAGCGCGCCGCCTCCTCGTTCGCAAACAGCGCGAACACATGGCCCGTGGGGTAGAAAGTCCCGGTCGCCGTGGTCATGCTCGGGTCGAGGGCGAAAGGCTTCATGGCGTCGTTCTCCAATGCGGCAAAAAACTGGACCCATTGGAGGCGCAGCAGCATCGCCTGGCTGTCGGGTGATGGAAGGCCGCGCTGTCGGACGTGGCCGCAGGGCATGCCGCAGATCCCGATAAAAACCGGCCCCGCCGCAATGCTGGTAAGCGCGAGCAGCTATAAAAAAGAAAGCACTTCGCGCAGCGTCTGCGGCCGCAGCGTCCACACCGCCAGTGCGGCGCAGTTCAACACCACCGTGCCCCAATACACCGCGCGGAAGTCCTGTTTACGCGATTTATGGCGCAGCCACTGCTGGGCCCACCATGCGGCAGGCCAGCCGCCCAGCAGGGCGAGCAGGTGCAGGTGGCTCTCCCGGGTGCGCCAGGCGCCGCGCTGGGCAGCGCTTTTGTCGAGGACATAGGCGAAAAAAGTCACCAGATTGAGTCCCGCTACGGCCACCAGCAGCCACAGTGGCAGGCGCTGTGCCCAGGCACCCCAGGCGAGCAGGGCCAGCCAGCCCAGCATCAGCAGCATGGCCAGGCGGGCGCCCGCAGGGGACGTGTTCTGCTGGCGCGCAGACCGGGGCCGCACCTGCGTGGTGCGCGGGTTTTTGTCGCCATCCCTGCGCCGCTCAGTGCCTTGCATGGCCAGTTCAGCGCAGGGTGTGCAGCGGAATGTCGCGCGACTGCGCCAGCGCGGTCAGTTCGTCACGGGTATGCCCCAGGAGGAAGCGGGCGATGGCTGCGTGGGTGGCCTGGTCGCGCATGTGCTCCATGTCGCCCCGGGCCGCGAGGCCTGCGGCCTCGCACAGGCGCGTGGCAAAGTGCGGCTCGAGAGCAGCCACGGCCACACGACCGTCGGCGCAAGGGTAGACGCGGTAGCCCGCGTGGGCACCGCCCACATCGCCCTGCGGTGTGGTCAGGCCCCAGTGCAGGGGCATCGCCAGCCACTGCGCGGCCTCGGCCAGTCCCACCTCGATGCAGACCCCCGTGCCCTGCTGCGCGCGTGCCAGCAGGGCCTGCAGAACGGCCTCGCTGGCCATGAGGGCACCAGCCATGTCGGCAAACAGCGTGGGGGGCACCTGCAGGCTGGCCAGCAGCCCGGTCTCGGCCTCGTAAGTGAGATCGTGGCCCGGTTCCTCGGCGCGCTCGCCCAGGGCGCCGACGATGCGCACCAGCGACAGGCGCGGGTAGCGCGCCTGCAGCGCCTCCCAGCCCAACCCGATTTTGGTCAGCGCCGAGGGGCGAAAGGATGTGATCAGCACGTCGGTGTGCGCCAGTTCGGCATGCAGCGCGGCCTGGCCTTCGTCTGTCTTGAGGTGGGCATGCAGCACGCGCACGCCCTGGTGCAGTTCACCGTAGGCAGCCGGGCTGTAGATGCCCATGGGGTCGGCGCTGGGCTGGCCCGGGGCCGGGGGCGGTTCAAGCTTGGTGCACTGTGCACCCATTTGGGCGCAGCGCAACAGGGCCGCAGGGCCCGGCAGGTTGAGTGCCAGGCTGAGGACGCGGGTATGCGCAAGCGGTGCGTTCATGCTCAGAAGGACTCCCATTCATCGTCCTTGCCCGCGCTGGCGGGTGGCGCCTTGGGCGTGCTGGGCGGAAGTGCGGCCACCGCCTTGGCTTTGGCGGGGGCGGGCGCGCGTTTGGCTGCGGGTGCCGCCGTGCGCAGAGCGGGGCGGGGGGCTGGTGCGGGCATGGGCGCCGGGGCCTGTGCTGCGGGAGCCTGCGGGGCTGCCGGGCGCACGGGCGTGTTGCCGCCCTGCGCACCGAGCTTGAAGACGGCCACGGTGTTGACCAGATCGGCCGCCTGGCTGCGCAGGCTGCTGGCCGCGGCGGCCATTTCCTCGACCAGTGCTGCGTTCTGCTGCGTGACCTGATCCATCTGTGTCACGGCTTCGCCGACCTGCGTCACGGCGGCGCTCTGCTCGCTGCTGGCCGCGCTGATCTCGCCCACGATGTCGGTCACGCGGCGAATGGAGCCCACCACCTCCTGCATGGTGGTGCCCGCCTGATCCACCAGGGCGCTGCCGGCCTCGACACGGTTGACGCTGTCGGTGATGAGGCTCTTGATTTCCTTGGCCGCTTCGGCGCTGCGCCCGGCCAGGCTGCGCACCTCGCTGGCCACCACGGCAAAGCCCCGGCCCTGCTCGCCGGCCCGGGCGGCTTCCACGGCCGCATTGAGGGCCAGGATGTTGGTCTGGAAGGCGATGCCATCAATGACGCTGATGATGTCGGCAATCCGCTTGCTGCTGTCGTTGATGCCCTTCATGGTGTCCACCACCTGGGCAACGACCTGCCCACCCTGAACAGCCACGATGCTGGCACTTTGGGCCAACTGGTTGGCCGCACGCGCGTTGTCGGCGTTCTGGCGCACGGTGGAGCCCAGTTGCTCCATGCTGGCGGCGGTTTCTTCCAGTGCGCTGGCCTGGCTTTCGGTGCGGCCCGACAGGTCCTGATTGCCCTGGGCAATTTCGGCACTGGCCATCGCCACAGATTCGGAACCGCTGCGTACCCGCTGCACGACATGTGCCAGCGATTCCTGCATGGCAGCGAGCGAGCGCAAGAGCAGCGATATTTCGTCCTTGCCATGGACTGGGATGCTGCGGCTCAGGTCACCATGGGCAACGGCGTCGGCGGCTTCCACGGCTTCTTTCAGGGAGCGGGTGATGTTGCGCATCACGGCCAGCCCAAAAAGCACACCAAAGGCGATCCCGAGGACAATGGAGCCGATCGAGAGAGCGCGCAGCGTGTTGTAGCGGCTGGTGGCGGCATTGAACTCGGCTTTGGTTTCATTCAGCTGCAGATCGACCAGGGCCTGTATGCCTTCCCGCAGGGGGGCATAGCCCGGGCGCACCATGGTGTCGTTGAGGCTTTTGCCTTTGTCAAAATCACCCGCCTGCAACGCGGCGACTGCAGGTTTGAGGGCTTCATTCACAAATCTGGTGTGGTCGGCCTCGAACTTGTTGGCCAGCACCTTCTCGGCGGCAGTCATGCTGGTGGCAGCGTACGCTACCCAGATCTTGCTGGTTTCCGCCAGGATTCGGTCGATTTCTGTAGCAGTGCGTGTGACTTCTTCGGGTGTGAAGTTGGCAAGGGCGCTGGTCAGCGCCAGACGGTTTTCCAGCAGGTTGGACTGGATTTGCGACAGCTGACCCAGGGGCACGGCACGGTCTTCGTACACGGTGCGCAGGCCTTCTTTGGTCTGGTCTGTGCCATAGAGGCCTATGCCTCCCACGATGAGCTGCAGGACGGACATCAGTCCGATGAGGAACACAAGGCGGGTCGAGATCTTGAAGTGATTCATGATGTGCAGTGGCGGGCGTCTATGGATTTGTTCAGATGCGCAGGGCGTCCGAATTATGCAAGGCTTGTAACGAAGTGTGAGATCCGTGCGAGATGGCTTCGGATATGCCAAAAAAAAAACCGCCCGGGAGGGCGGTTTTTGTGCACGTGATACTTACATCACCTTGGCAATGGCCTGGCAGACGTAGTCGATGTTCTTGCTGTTGAGCGCGGCCACGCACATGCGGCCGGTGTCGGTGCCGTACACGCCGAACTCATTGCGCAGGCGCACCATCTGGTCTTTGGACAGGCCGGAGTAGCTGAACATGCCGATCTGCGTGGTGATGAAGCCCATGTCCTGCTTCACACCGGCGGCCTTCAGGCCGTCCACCAGCTTCTGGCGCATTTCCTTGATGCGCACGCGCATTTCGCCCAGCTCCTTTTCCCACAGGGCACGCAGCTCGGGGTTGTTCAGTACCGCCGCCACCACGGCGCCGCCGTGCGTGGGCGGGTTGCTGTAGTTGGTGCGGATCACGATCTTGAGCTGCGAGAGCACGCGCGCGGCCTCGTCCTTGTCGTTGGCCACCACGGACAGCGCGCCCACGCGCTCGCCGTACAGGCTGAAGCTCTTGGAGAACGAGGTGGACACGAAGATGTTCAGGCCGGCCGCGACGAACTTGCCGATCACGGCGCCGTCCTCGGCAATACCGTAGCCGAAGCCCTGGTAGGCCATGTCGAGGAAAGCCACCAGGCCCTTGGCCTTCACGGCGGCGATCACCTGTTCCCACTGCGCGGCGGTGATGTCGTAGCCCGTGGGGTTGTGGCAGCAGGCATGCAGCACCACGATGGTGCCGGGCGCGGCGGCGTTCAAGTCGGCCAGCATGCCGTCGAAGTCCACCTTGCGGTTGGCGGCGTCGTAGTAGCGGTAGCTGCCCACCTCGAAGCCGGCATTGGTGAAGATGGCGCGGTGGTTTTCCCAGCTCGGGTCGGAGATCAGCACCTTCGCGTTCGGGCTGATCTTCTTGAGGAAGTCTGCGCCGATCTTCAGGCCGCCCGTGCCGCCAATGGCCTGCACCGTGGCCACGCGGCCGGCCTTGACGACGTCGGACTCCGCGCCGAACACCAGGGCCTTGACCGCGCTGTCATAGGCGGCGATGCCGTCGATGGGCAGATAGCCGCGCGCAGCGGGCTTGTCCATCATGGCCTTTTCGGCCGCCTGCACGCACTGCAGCAGGGGCAGCTTGCCGTTGTCGTCGAAGTACACGCCCACGCCCAGGTTGACCTTGGCTGGATTGGGGTCGGCGGCGTATTGTTCGTTGAGACCCAGGATCGGGTCGCGGGGAGCCATTTCGACGGCGGTGAACAGAGACATGAAAAGTCCTTGAGGGGATGGAAATCTGACGACGGGACCTCACCTACGGTAGGCTTTCGGTCCACTCTTGATTTTAACGGCCGCCTCCGCGCGCCGTTTACCTCCGCCATGCATGAAGTCACCTCTGAGCCGGCCGCTGGCGCGGCGGACGGGCAGTTCGTCCAGTTTCCAGGTTCGCCCTTTTCGTTGTACCAGCCATACCCGCCCGCCGGTGATCAGCCCGAGGCCATCGCCAAGCTGGTGGAGGGCGTGCAGGACGGCGAGGTGTTCCAGACCCTGCTGGGGGTGACGGGCTCGGGCAAGACCTTCACCATGGCGAACGTGATCGCCCGCCTGGGACGGCCGGCCATCATCTTCGCGCCCAACAAGACGCTGGCCGCACAGCTGTACAGCGAGTTCCGCGAGTTCTTCCCCAAGAACGCCGTGGAGTACTTCGTGAGCTATTACGACTACTACCAGCCCGAGGCCTACGTGCCTCAGCGCGACCTGTTCATCGAGAAGGACAGCGCCATCAACGAGCACATCGAGCAGATGCGCCTATCGTGCACCAAAAGCTTGCTGGAGCGGCGCGATGTGGTCATCGTGGCCACCGTGTCGGCCATCTACGGCATTGGCGAGCCTGAGAGCTACCACCGCATGATCATGACGCTGCGCGTGGGCGACCAGCTGAGCCAGCGTGACGCGATCGCGCAGCTGATCCGCATGCAGTACCAGCGCAACGAGCAGGACTTCAGCCGGGGCAAGTTCCGCGTGCGTGGCGACACCATCGATGTGTTCCCTGCCGAGCATTCCGAGCTGGCGGTGCGCATCGAACTGTTCGACGACGAGGTGGAAAGCCTGCAGCTTTTCGACCCGCTCACGGGGCGTATCCAGCAAAAAATCCCGCGCTTCACGGTGTACCCCAGCAGCCATTACGTCACGCCGCGCGACAAGGTGCTGGCGGCCGTGGAGACCATCAAGCAGGAACTGGACGAGCGGCTCAAGTTCTTCGTGGCCGAGGGCAAGTTGGTGGAGGCGCAACGGCTGGAGCAGCGCACGCGCTTCGACCTGGAAATGCTCAGCGAAGTGGGGCACTGCAAGGGCATCGAGAACTATACGCGCCACCTGTCGGGTTCTGCGCCTGGCGAGCCGCCGAGCACGCTGACCGACTACCTCCCGCCCGATGCGCTGATGTTCCTGGATGAGAGCCACCAGATGATCGGGCAACTCAACGCCATGTACAACGGCGACCGCGCGCGCAAGACCACGCTGGTCGAGTACGGCTTTCGCCTGCCGTCGGCATTGGACAACCGGCCGCTCAAGTTCGAGGAATTCGAGCAGCGCATGCGGCAGGTGGTGTTTGTATCGGCCACTCCGGCTGATTACGAGAAGGAGCACTCGGGCCAGGTGGTGGACCAGGTGGTGCGGCCCACCGGCTTGGTGGACCCGGAGGTGGAGGTGCGTCCCGCTACCCATCAGGTGGATGATGTGCTGCAAGAAATACGCATTTGCACGAAAAAGAATCAACGCGTACTCATTACGACGCTGACGAAGCGCATGGCGGAGCAACTGACCGATTACCTGAGCGACAACGGGGTCAAGGTGCGCTATCTGCACTCCGATATCGACACTGTGGAGCGCGTGGAAATCATTCGCGACCTGCGCCTGGGAGCCTTCGATGTCCTGGTGGGGATCAACCTGCTGCGTGAGGGGCTGGACATTCCTGAGGTCTCCCTGGTGGCCATCCTGGATGCCGACAAGGAGGGATTCCTGCGCGCCGAACGCAGCCTGATCCAGACCATTGGCCGGGCGGCGCGCAACCTGCACGGCAAGGCTATCCTGTATGCCGACCGAATCACCGACTCAATGCGCAAGGCGATCAGCGAAACGGAACGCCGCCGCGCCAAACAGATCGCATACAACGAGGCCCGGGGTATTACGCCGCGCAGCATCGTCAAGCAGGTGCGAGACCTGATTGACGGCGTGTACAGCGAGAAGGCAGGCCAGGAAGCCCAGCGACTCCGCGAAGACGCGGCGCGGCAGGCCGAACTGGAGGAGATGTCCGAAAAGGACATTGCCCGCGAAATCAAGCGGCTGGAAAAGCTCATGCTGGAACACGCCCGCAACCTGGAGTTTGAGCAGGCTGCTCGGGTGCGCGATCAATTGACCCGTCTCAAGGACCGGGTGTTTGGAGCGCATGGCGGCGATCAAATCCCTGCCGCATGACCAGGCTTTGCGACCCTGCAGGAGAAAACGCGACTGTTTAGTCTAGTTACCCGACAAAATTAATAGGGATTTGTGCTATACTTGTCTCAAACACTCAAGAAAGAGCCCCACAACAAACAAGGGCCTTGGAGGCTGCAGCCGTAGCGCTTCAGGGAAAGGGTGGAGACGGTGCCCGGTTGGCTATACGCATGCCGCGGCGTTTCTATAACGATCAAGCCTAGACAAGGAGCTTGCGATGCGTCTCACAACCAAAGGCCGTTTTGCGGTCACCGCCATGATCGATCTGGCCCTGCGCCAGAACAACGGGCCCGTCACCTTGGCGGCCATCAGCCAGCGCCAACAGATTTCGCTGTCCTATCTGGAGCAATTGTTCGGAAAGCTGCGCCGCCACGAACTGGTGGAATCCACGCGCGGCCCTGGCGGCGGTTATACGCTCGCCCGCAAGGCGGGCGATATTACCGTGGCAGACATCATTGTCTCCGTGGACGAGCCCATTGATGCCACGCAGTGCGGTGGCAAGGAAAACTGCCTGGGCGAGGCGGGCCGTTGCATGACGCACGAGCTGTGGGCCTCTCTGAACCAGCGCATGGTGGAATTCCTGGATTCCGTCACGTTGCAGAAACTGGTGGACGACCAGCTCGCCAAGGGCGTGCAAATCGAAGACAAGCCGGTCACGCGCCGCGCGATCTCCACCACGCCGGTGGTCAAACCGATCCGTGTGAACGCACCCAATTCGGTGTTTGCCCTCGGCAACGCGTTCGCCAAATCTTGAGCTGCAGGCTGACCTGCGCCGGCCACGGGCTGCGCGCGGGGCGGGTTCGCCACGTCGATCCTATTGCCTTTTGATGCCAGCCAGAACTTTTCACTGAGCCAGCCATGGACATGACTCCGCATTTCCCTATCTATCTTGACTACGGCGCCACGACCCCCGTGGACGGACGGGTCGTCGACGCGATGATTCCCTGGTTGCGCGAACACTTCGGCAACCCGGCGTCGCGCAGCCACGCCTGGGGCTGGGAGGCCGAAGAGGCTGTGGAGCAAGCCCGCGGCCATGTGGCCGATATGATCGGCGCCGACCCGCGCGAGATCGTGTGGACCTCGGGCGCCACTGAATCCAATAACCTCGCCATCAAGGGCGCTGCCCATTTCTACCAAGGCAAGGGCAAGCATCTCATCACCGTGAAGACGGAGCACAAGGCCGTCCTTGACGTGATGCGTGAACTGGAGCGCCAAGGCTTCGAGGTGACATACCTTGATGTGCAGGAGAACGGCCTGCTCGACATCGAGGAGTTCAAGGCCGCCATCCGCCCTGACACGATCCTGGCCAGTGTCATGTTCGTGAACAACGAAATCGGCGTGATCCAGGACATTCCCCAGCTGGGTGCGCTTTGCCGCGAGAAGGGCATCATTTTTCACGTGGATGCCGCGCAGGCCACCGGCAAGGTCGAAATCGACCTGACCCAATTGCCCGTGGATTTGATGAGCCTGGCTTCGCACAAGACTTACGGACCCAAGGGCATCGGAGCCCTCTACGTGCGCCGCAAGCCGCGCGTGCGCCTGGAAGCGCAGATGCATGGTGGCGGCCACGAGCGCGGCATGCGTTCGGGCACGTTGCCCACCCACCAGATTGTGGGCATGGGCGAGGCCTTCCGCCTGGCCAAGCTGGAAATGGCCCAGGATTTGGAAAAGGTCCAAGCGCTGCAAAAGCGTCTGCTGGACGGTCTGAAGGATGTGGAGCAGGTCTTTATCAACGGCGACCTGGAGCGGCGCGTACCCCACAACCTGAACATGAGCTTCAACTTCGTGGAAGGCGAATCCCTGATCATGGGCATCAAGGGACTGGCGGTGTCTTCCGGGTCGGCTTGCACTTCGGCGAGCCTGGAACCCAGCTATGTGCTGCGCGCCCTGGGCCGCAGCGATGAGCTGGCCCACAGCAGCCTGCGCATGACCATTGGCCGTTTCACGACGGAAGAAGAAATTGACTACGCGATCAGCACCATCCGGCACAACGTCGCCAAGTTGCGTGAGTTGAGCCCCCTCTGGGAGATGTACCAGGATGGGGTGGACCTGAGCACCATCCAATGGGCAGCTCACTGACCACACGCGGAACGACGGAATACAGGAGAAACACACCATGGCTTACTCGGACAAAGTGATTGACCATTACGAGAACCCCCGCAATGTGGGTTCCTTCGACAAGGGTGACGACTCGGTGGGCACCGGCATGGTCGGTGCGCCGGCTTGCGGCGACGTGATGAAGCTGCAGATCAAGGTGAACCCCGATACGGGTGTGATTGAGGATGCGCGCTTCAAGACCTACGGCTGCGGCTCCGCCATTGCGTCCTCGTCGCTGGTGACGGAATGGGTCAAGGGCAAGACGCTGGATGAGGCTGCCTCGCTCAAGAACAGCCAGATCGCCGAAGAGCTGGCGCTGCCGCCGGTGAAGATCCACTGCTCCATCCTGGCGGAAGACGCCATCAAGGCCGCCGTCAACGATTACAAGGCCAAGCACGGAGCGGCTGTCGAGGCCGCCTGAAGACCATGGCGATCACGTTGACCGAAGCTGCCGCGCGCCATGTGACGCGCTACCTCGCCCGGCGGGGAAAGGGCGTGGGCGTGCGCCTGGGTGTCAAGACCACCGGGTGCTCAGGCCTGGCTTACAAGCTTGAATATGTCGATGAGCAGGCACCCGAAGACGTTGTGTTTGAAAATCACGGCGTCAAGGTGCTGATCGATCCCAAGAGCCTTGCTTATATCGACGGGACCGAGTTGGATTTTGTGCGCGAGGGCCTCAATGAAGGCTTTCGCTTCAATAACCCGAATGAGCGCGACCGCTGTGGTTGTGGAGAGAGCTTCCGCGTGTGAGCACGCCGTAGGCCGCTTATTGCACAGGACCGCCATCGCCCGCCGCGCTGGCGGTTTTTTTTATTGCCATGAACCTCCAATCCGACGATTTCGAACTTTTTGGCGTGCCACGCCGCTTTGCGCAGGACCGCGACGCTCTGGACGCGCGGTGGAAGGACCTGCAGCGCGAAGCCCATCCCGACCGGTTTGCGGCGCAGGGCGCCGCCGCCCAGCGTGTGGCGATGCAATGGTCGGTGCGCATCAACGAGGCATACCAACGCCTGAAGGATCCTTTGAAGCGGGCGGCTTACCTTTGCGAACTGGGCGGCTCGCCCATCCGCGCCGAGGACAACACCGCCATGCCCGCGGCCTTCCTGATGCAGCAGATGGAGTGGCGCGAAGCCCTGGATGAGGCCCGCAGTGCTGCGGAGCTTGACGCGCTGGACGACACCACCCATAAGGCGCGGCAAGTGGCGTTGGCCCGTTGTGCGGAACTGCTGGACCAGCAGCAGGACTATGCCGGCGCAGCCCGCGAGGTCAGAGCCCTCATGTTCATTGCGCGATTTGCGCACGACATCGATTTGCGCCGAGAGCAACTGGGACAATAGGCGCTTTATTCGGTCACTCCTGCCTGGGCGTGCGCTTGCGGGCCCCGGCTTTTCCACACTCATTTCATGGCGCTTCTGCAGATTTCTGAACCAGGGCAATCGCCCGATCCTCACCAGCGGCGCGTTGCCATCGGCATTGATCTGGGCACCACGCATTCGCTGGTGGCGGCGGTGCGCAACGGGGTCGCCGAGTGCTTGCCCGATGCGCAGGGCAGGGTGCTTTTGCCTTCCGTCGTTCGCTACCTGGGCGGGGGCGGGCGGCAGATCGGCTACGAGGCCGCTGCAGCGCAGATGCAGGACCCGGCCAACACGGTGTCATCCGTCAAGCGATTCATGGGCCGGGGCCTGGGCGACATCACGGGGCGCGAGAAGCTGCCTTACAACTTCATTGCAGCGACCGACAGTGGCGGAATGCTCTCGCTGTCCACCGCGGCAGGCGTGAAATCGCCGGTGGAAGTCAGTGCCGAGATCCTTGCCACGCTGCGCTACCGTGCCGAAGACAGTTTCGACAGTGACCTTTACGGCGCCGTGATCACGGTGCCCGCATATTTCGACGACGCGCAGCGCCAGGCGACCAAGGATGCCGCCCATCTCGCGGGCCTGAATCTGCTGCGCCTGATCAACGAGCCGACGGCCGCCGCGATTGCCTACGGGCTGGACAACGGAGCCGAAGGCGTCTATGCCGTGTACGACCTGGGCGGTGGCACGTTCGATATCTCCGTGTTGCGCCTGGCGCAAGGGGTGTTCGAAGTCATTGCCACCGGGGGGGACTCGGCCCTGGGCGGCGACGATTACGACGCGGCTCTGGCCGAGTGGGTGATGCAGCAGACAGGTGTTCGGGCGAGTACGCCCGAGGACAAGACGGCGGTGCGCTTGGCCGCGCGCGCCTGCAAGGAAGCGCTGACTGCTACTGATAATGTAGCTTTTACCGCAGATGTGGCGGGCGCTACAGTGCAATTTGATGTTAAGCGTGAAGATTTTGCGGCAGTGACAGCGGATCTCACCCAGCGCTCCCTGGCGGCGGTGCGCCGCACCCTGCGCGATGCGCAGATCGAGCGCGATGAGGTCAAGGGCGTGGTGCTGGTCGGCGGCTCCACGCGCATGCCGGTCGTGCGCACCGCGGTGGCCGAATTCTTCGGCCGTGAACCGCTGACCAACCTCAACCCGGACGAAGTGGTGGCCATCGGCGCGGCCATCCAGGCCAACCAACTGGCCGGCAACGATGCGGCCGGCGATCTGCTGCTGCTGGACGTGATTCCGCTGTCGCTGGGCATCGAAACCATGGGTGGGCTGGTCGAACGCATCATCGGCCGCAACGAGACCATTCCCACGGCCAAGGCGCAGGACTTCACCACCTACAAGGACGGCCAAACCGCTCTTGCCATTCACGTGGTGCAGGGCGAGCGCGACCTGGTGCAGGACTGCCGCAGCCTAGCGCGCTTTGAGCTGCGGGGCATTCCCCCCATGGCAGCGGGCGCGGCGCGCATCCGCGTCACGTTCACGGTCGATGCGGATGGTCTGCTCAGCGTGGCTGCGCGCGAGCAGGCCAGCGGTGTGGAGGCGCGTATTGACGTCAAGCCATCCTACGGGCTCAGCGACGAGCAGATCGCGCGCATGCTGCAAGAGGGCTTTGCGACCGCGCAGCAGGACATGCAGACGCGCGCATTGGTTGAAGCCCGTGTGGATGCCGACCGCCTGCTGATCGCCACGCAGAGCGCACTGGACGTGGACGGCGATGTACTAACGGCCGCGGAGCGCACGGCGATCGACGACCTGATGCATGCACTGCGCGCCACGCTGGAGACCAGCACCGACGCGGCGGCTGTCGAGGCCGCAGCGCAGGCCCTGGCCAAGGGCACCGAGGCGTTTGCTGCGCAGCGCATGAACCGCGGTATCCGCCAAGCCCTGGCAGGCAAGAACGTCAGCGCCCTCTGAGCGCACAAACCTCATCCATTGATTCCAACACCCATGCCCGTCATCAAGATCCTGCCTCATCACGAATACTGTCCCGAGGGCGCGGAAATCACCGCGCCGGCCGGCACCTCAATTTGTGAGGCATTGCTGGACAACGGCATCAAGATCGAGCACGCCTGCGATATGAGCTGCGCCTGCACGACCTGCCATGTGGTCGTGCGCAAAGGATTCGAATCGCTCAATGATGCGGAAGAGGAGGAGGAAGACCTGCTGGACCGCGCGTGGGGCCTGGAGCCGCAATCGCGCCTGTCGTGCCAGGCCATCCTGGCGCAGAGCGATGTGACGGTGGAGATTCCCAAGTACTCGATCAACCACGCCAAGGAGAACCACTGATGTCCCGACAGATTGTTCTGGACACGGAGACCACCGGCCTGTCGGCGGAAGGGGGCGACCGCATCATCGAGCTGGGGTGCGTGGAACTCGTCAACCGCAAGCTCACCGGCAACAATCTGCATCTGTATCTGAACCCCGAGCGCGACAGCCATGAGGACGCGCTGAAGGTGCACGGCATCAGCAATGAATTCCTGCGCGACAAGCCCAAGTTTGCCGAGCGGGTGCAAGACATCCTGCAATACCTGCAGGGCGCGGAACTCATCATCCACAACGCGAGCTTCGACGTGGGCTTCCTGGACAAGGAGCTGGAACTGGTCGGCCTGGCGCCGCTGTCCGCGCATGTCGGGGGCGTGATCGACACCCTGGCCATGGCCAAGGAGATGTTCCCGGGCAAGCGCAACTCGCTGGACTCGCTGTGCGACCGGCTGGGCGTGGACAATTCCAGTCGTACGCTGCACGGCGCCTTGCTGGACGCGGAGTTGCTGGCGGATGTCTACATCAACATGACCCGCGGGCAGGATGCCCTGCTGATCATGGATGAGGCCACCGCCGGGGCAGGAGGCACCACCGTGGCCGCGGTAGATCTGAGCCGCATTGCACTGACGGTGCTGACCGCCAGTGCGCAGGAGCTTGCCGAGCATGAGGAAGTACTCGTGCAGATCGACAAGTCCAGCAGCGGTAAAACAATTTGGCGGACTTTGTCTGAGGCGTAAGAAAGCTATGCCATAATCGCGGGCTGTCGCAGCAACGACACGGGTGATTAGCTCAGCGGTAGAGCACTGCCTTCACACGGCAGGGGTCACATGTTCGATCCATGTATCACCCACCAGTTTTGTCAGGGCCTGTACTCGCAAAAATACAGTCCTTTGGGTGATTAGCTCAGCGGTAGAGCACTGCCTTCACACGGCAGGGGTNCGAATTTTTCCGCGGCGAGCGTATACCCTGTTTCGAGAACCCGACGCGCGCGGCCTATGTGGAAGCCGCTTTGACTGCGCGGGGTCATGTACTGCACCCCCCGGATGTGGATTGCACGGAGGTACTGGCAAAGATCCATGCGCCGCGCTACCTGGCTTTTCTGGCTTCGGCGTGGCAGCAATGGGTGTCGCTGGGTGAAGGGCAGGACCGTGTGCAGCCGTTTCCGTCGGTATGGCCGGTACGCACATTGCGCTCGGATATAGAGCCCGACAATTTCATTGCCAAGCTGGGGCTGTACTCCATGGACAACGGCTCGCCGCTTGCAGCGGGCACCTGGACGGCAGCCAAAGCAGGCGCCGACGCGGCGGCCAGTGCCGCGGCGCGCCTGGCGGCTGGCGAGCGCGCCGCGTTCTGCAGCACACGCCCGCCGGGGCACCATGCAGGCCCCGATTTCATGGGCGGGTACTGCTTCTTGAACAACGCGGCCGTGGCGGCCCAATGGCTGCGCGACCACGGCGCAGCCCGTGTGGCCGTGTTGGACGTGGATTACCACCACGGCAATGGCACGCAGAGCATCTTCTATGACCGTGCGGACGTGCTCTTCGTCAGCATCCATGGCGATCCCCGCACCGAATACCCCTTCTATCTGGGACATGCCGATGAAACCGGCGCAGGCCTCGGTACGGGCGGCAACCTGAACCTGCCTCTGCCGGCCGGCACCGATGCTGCCACTTGGTTTGCGGCCCTGGAGCAGGCCTGCGCGCGCATCGCCGCTTTTGGAGCGGATGCCCTGGTGGTCTCGCTGGGACTGGATACCTATGAGGGCGATCCGATCTCGCGCTTTCGGCTGGCGACGACGGATTTTCTGCGGCTGGGTGCGCGGCTGCGTGGTGTGGGACTGCCCACTGTGCTGGTGCTGGAAGGCGGCTACGCAGCGGCGGAGTTGGGAACGAATGCGGTGAATGTGCTCGAGGGTTTCGAGCAGGCATGACAACGGAGGCATGAGCGATGAGTGAGACGGTCGATTGCGTCGTGGTGGGCGCGGGGGTGGTGGGGCTGGCGGTGGCGCGCGCATTGGCGCTGCAAGGGCGCGAGGTCTGGCTGCTGGAAGCGGCCAATGCCATTGGCACCGAGACGAGTTCGCGCAACAGCGAGGTGATCCACGCCGGTATCTATTACCCGCAGGGTTCGCTCAAGGCGCGCTTGTGCGTACAAGGCAAGGCCATGCTGTACGACTACTGCAGCGAGCGCGGCGTGCCCCATAGTCGCTGCGGCAAGCTCATCGTCGCCACGTCGACCGAACAGCAGAACGCGCTGACGGGCATCAGGGCGCGCGCGCAGGCCAATGGCGTGGATGACCTGCAATGGCTCTCGCGGGAGGAAGCGCGTGCGCTGGAGCCCGAACTGGAATGTGTGGCAGCGCTGCTCTCGCCCAGTACCGGCATCGTGGACAGCCATGCCCTCATGCTGGCGTTGCTGGGCGACCTGGAGAACGCGGGTGGTGTTCTGGCATTGAATTCGCCTCTGGCCAAGGCCCGTTGCACGCCACAAGCTATCCATTTGGAAGCAATGGATGGCACGTGCATCAGTGCGCGCACCGTGGTCAACGCGGCCGGTTTGCATGCGCCAGTCCTCGCGCGCCAGTTCGAGGGGTTGTCCGCGGTGCATGTACCGCAGGCGGCCTATGCCAAAGGCAACTATTTCACGTTGTCCGGCCGGGCACCCTTCAGCCATCTCATCTATCCCGTACCGGAGGCGGCGGGGCTGGGCGTGCACCTGACGCTCGACCTGGGGGGGCAGGCCAAGTTCGGCCCCGACGTGCAATGGGTGGAAGGCCCCGAGGACCTGGTGGTGGATGCGAGCCGCTCCGAGGCCTTTTACGCCGAGGTGCGCAAGTACTGGCCTGGCCTGCGCGACGGTGCACTGGCGGCGGGCTACGCCGGCATACGCCCGAAGATCCACGGCCCCCATGAGCCTGCGGCGGACTTCCTGATCCAGGGGCCGCGCGATCACGGAGTCTCGGGGCTGGTCAACCTGTTTGGCATCGAATCACCTGGGCTGACCAGCGCGTTGGCAATCGGTGCGCACGTGGCCGGTCTGCTGCACCTAGACGCCGTGTCTTGATGCAACGCGGTCATTTTGTGATAGCCGCCATGCCCTGCGGCGCGAGCACTGGGCTAAGATGAGATACCCGCCTACATGGTTTGCCATGTACGGCGTATTACCATTGTTTCCTGCTATGAAAGGCTCCCGTATGACCACCGTATCCGAAACCATTTCCTCCACCCAGGCAGAACTCGAAAAGCTGGTAGGCGACCTGCGCGGTCTGCTGGCCAGCAAGGATCTGGACGGTATTCCCGAGATCAAGCAACTGCGCCAGCGTCTGGATGACGGCATCCATTCGGTGCGCGATTCCGCCGTGCGTGCCGCTCAGGAGGCAGCCCTGCAGGCCAAAGATGCCGCGCGCGCCGCCGACCGTTATGCCCACGATGAGCCCTGGCGCGTTGCCGGCGCTGCGCTGGCCGTAGGGGCGCTGGTGGGCTTCATGCTGGCCCGCCGCTGACCGGTAGCGCAATGGCAGGGCGAATCGTCAACGCTGCGGCGCGCTCCAGCGCCTGGGAGGGGCTTGCATGAACTGGTTGTCCCTGCTCGGCCTGGAAGGCTGGGTTGCACGCTGGCGGGCCGCCATCATCGAAGGCGTGATCGCGGCGGAAGACCGTATCGAACTCGCACGGCTCGAATGGGCCGACCAGAAGCGCCGCATGGCCCAGCTGGTGGTGCTGCTGGTTCTCTTTGGGTGCGTGGCCGTGATCGCCCTGCTGCTGTTGTCACTGGCTGTGCTGGTCCAGTTCTGGGATTCACCGCAGCGCGTGCTGGTGGCATGGTTGCTGGCAGGCGGCTGGTTGCTGGCCTGGGTGGCAGTGGCGGTGGTCCTGGTGTCCATCGGCCGACAGGCGGGTAATGCCTTTGCCCTTACGCGGCGGGAGTTGCAGCAGGACTGGCGCACCATCAAGGAGCAGTTATGAGCCCCTCTTCCCTGGACTCTGGGCAGCCGACGCGCGTGCCCACCCCGCAGCAGCAGAAGGTGCTGGACCGCATTCTGGTGCAGCGCGAGCGGCTGCGTGCTCGGCGCGCGGCCCTGCGCCAGGCGCGCGCCGTGGCCGCAGGCGCGGAAGTTCGGGTGGAACCCGATGCGCCGCTGGCGGCACGGCTGGTGGCGTTTGCGCGCCTGCATCCCGTTGCGGTGGCAGCGGTGGTGGGCGCTGCGGTGCTGGCGGGGCCTCAACGGCTGGTGCGCTGGGCCACCCTGGTGATGCCGCTGGTCATGCGCATGCGGCGCGGCTAAGGCCCTTTTCCACAGTCTCTATCAGGCCGCATCGCGGCCTTTTTTCTTGGCCCGTTTTTAACGCAGATCGCGGATCGCCTTGGCCGCACGGCCCACGAGGGCAGGGCCTTCATAGATCAGGCCGGTGTAGATCTGCACGACGTCGGCGCCTGCGCGGATTTTGCTCACAGCATCTTCGGCGCTCAGAATGCCGCCCACACCGATGATCGGGAAAGCCGGGCCCAGCGCGGCACGCAACTGGCGGATCACGGCGTTGCTGGCTTCCAGCACGGGTGCACCGCTCAGGCCTCCAGTCTCGCCGGCATGGCGCAGGCCCTGCACGGCGTCCCGGCGGATGGTGGTGTTGGTGGCAACCACGCCATCCATGCCGTGGCGCTGAAGTGTGGTGGCAATCACGGCCACTTGGGCCTCGTCCAAATCCGGCGCAATTTTCACGAAGATGGGCACGCGGCGGCCCTGGGCGGCGGCGAGCTGTTCGCGGTGCTCGGCAATGGCGCCCAGCAGGCCGTCAAGCGCCGCATCGCTCTGCAGAGCGCGCAGGTTCTGCGTGTTGGGCGAACTGATATTCACCGTAACGTAGTCGGCATGCGGGTACACGCCCTCCAGGCAGGTGAGGTAGTCGCGCATGGCGTCTTCGATGGGCGTGGTGGCGTTCTTGCCGATGTTCAGACCCAGCAGCAGTTTGCTCTGGCCGCGGCCCTGTGTGCGGACCTGCGAGCGCTGCACGTTGGCCACGAAGGCATCCAGCCCTTCATTGTTGAAGCCCAGGCGATTGATGAGCGCACGCGCCTCGGGCAGGCGGAACATGCGCGGCTTGGGGTTGCCGGGCTGCGCACGGGGCGTGACGGTGCCAACCTCCACGAAGCCGAAGCCCATGGCGGCCAGCGCGTCGATACAGCGGGCGTTCTTGTCGAGCCCCGCCGCGAGGCCCACGCGGTTGGGGAAGCGCAGGCCTGCCAGTTCGATGGGGTCGCTCACGGTTTCGTTGCACCAGGCCCATTGCAGCGGCGTGCGCTGGCCGCGCGCCAGCATGTCCATGGTGAGTTCGTGGGCGGCTTCGGCGTCCATGCCGAAGAGAAAGGAGCGGGCGAGGGCGTAGGGCAGCAGAGACATGGGGATAATTCAATGATCTTTCCGGATTTTCCCCCATGACTGCACCCACATCCCTTTCCCAAGACGAACTCAAGACCCTGGTCGGCCAAGCTGCACTGCAATATGTGGTGCCGGGCGAACTGCTGGGCGTGGGGACCGGCTCTACCGTCAACAAGTTCATTGACGCGCTGGCATCTATCAAGGACACCATCCGCGGCGCGGTTTCCAGCTCCGAAGCCAGCACGGCGCGGCTGAAGGCGCTGGGCATCCCCGTGCTGGACGCCAACGACGTGCGCTCGCTGTCGGTGTACATCGATGGCGCCGACGAGATCGACGGCAACGGCTACATGGTCAAGGGCGGAGGGGCGGCCCTCACGCGCGAGAAGATCGTCGCCGCGCTGGCACGGCGCTTTGTGTGCATAGCGGACGAGTCCAAGCTGGTGAACGTGCTGGGCGCGTTCCCGCTGCCGGTGGAGGTCATTCCGATGGCCGCCGCGTACATCGCGCGGCGCTTCGAGTCGCTGGGGGGGCAGGCGACGCTGCGTCTCAAGGATGGCCAACCGCTCGTGACCGACAACGGCCAACACATACTGGATGTGCGCGGCCTCACCATCAGCGATCCGCTGGCGTTCGAGACCGAGGTGAATCAATGGCCGGGGGTGGTGACGGTGGGCGTGTTTGCGCTGCAGAAGGCCAACGTCTGCCTGCTGGGCACGGCACAGGGCGTGCGTACGCTGTCCCTGTAAGACGGTGGACGGCAGTGGCGCGGCAATGCCGCGCCGAGCATCCCCTCGCTTTTAGAAAATGATGCCGGCCGGATTGGAGGGAGACGGCCCCGTGGGCGCTGCCGGTGGCGCTGAGGGGCGTCGTGCGGGAGCAGCGGACGCCTTGTCCGCAGCCGGTGCTGCAGGCTGCGCAGGCACCGCAACGAGCGGGGCTGCCGCAGGGCGGCGGTAGTTCGGCGGCAATTGCGACTGCTTGGGGTAGCCGGCGGCGTCCAGGTACTGCGTCCACTCGGTGTCGGAAAAGCCCCGCAGCTGCTGTGCGCCAATGGTGCCGAAGGGCAGGCTGGATTCACCGCTCATGCGCTTGAGCGCGTCGATGTCCTCGTTGGTGCTGACGGTGCGCTCGGTGAAAGGAATGCCACGGTTGATGAGCAGATTGCGCGCGCTGTTGCAGGGCACACAGTCGCTGCTGGTGTACAGCGTCACGGGAAAGCGCGTGGCCACCTGGCGCAGAGCGTAGGGCAGGGCCTCGGCGCCGCTGCCGCCGCTGCGTGGTCCGGCGCCGACCGCTGTGCCCTCGGCGTTTGCGGCAGGAGCGCGGTCGGAGAAGGTCACCTTGCCATCCGGCCCGACGATGCGGTACACCTGCTGGGCCAGCGCGGCCGTGGACAGCAGGGCGGCCGTGGCGCATGTGGTGGCCAACACGGCAGCGTTGCGAATGATGGACATGGGTTCCTCTCCTCTTGGTTTCTTAAAAATAATAGCTGATCGCGCTTGCTGCAAGCCATTTTGAAGTAGAAAGCAGGCGCAAACGCCCGGCAGACAAGCGCGAACCGCTCACTTTTATGCTGCCATGCCCTGGTGGCGCAGCAGCGCGTCCAGTGTGGGTTCGCGCCCGCGGAAGGCCTTGAAGGAGTCCATGGCGGGGCGGCTGCCGCCCGCTTCCAGGATGGCCTGGCGGTAGCGCCGGCCGGTCTCCGCGCTGGGCTCCCCGCCCGCGCCGGCAGTTTCCTCGAACGCGGCATACGCGTCGGCGCTGAGTACCTCGGCCCACTTGTAGCTGTAATACCCCGCCGCGTAGCCGCCCGCGAAGATATGGCTGAACGTGTGGGCCGAGCGGCTGAAGGCGGGAGGTTTGAGCACGGCCACTTCGTCGCGCACGCGGTCCAGCAGCGCCAGCACGTCGCCTTGGGGGTCGTGCTCGGTGTGCAGCAGCATGTCGAACAACGCGAACTCGATTTGGCGCAGCGTGGCCATGCCGGCCTGGAAGTTCTTGGCCGCGATCATCTTGTCGTACAGCGGGCGCGGCAGCGGCTCGCCCGTGTCCACATGGGCGGTCATGTGGCGCAACACTTCCCATTCCCAGCAGAAGTTCTCCATGAACTGGCTGGGCAGTTCCACGGCGTCCCATTCCACGCCGCTGATGCCTGACACGTCGCGCTCGTTCACCTGGGTGAGCATGTGGTGCAGGCCATGGCCGAATTCATGGAACAGGGTGATCACGTCGTCGTGCGTGAGCAGGGGTGGGCGCCCGTCCACCCCATCGGCGAAGTTGCACACCAGATGCGCCACCGGTGTCTGCAGCAGGCCCGTGTCCGGGCGCAGCCAGCGGGCGCGCGCATCGTCCATCCAGGCCCCGCCGCGCTTGCCCTGGCGGGCAGGCTGGTCCAGGTAGAACTGACCCACCAGCTCGCCGCCGCGCTCGATGCGGTAGAACTCCACGGCGCTGTTCCATACGGGCGCGACGTCGCGGCGGATGGCCACCTCGAACAGCGTCTCGACGATCTTGAACAGCCCGGCCAGCACCTTGGGCGCCGTGAAGTACTGCTTGACCTCCTGCTCACTAAAGGCGTAGCGCGCTTCCTTGAGTTTCTCGGAGATGTAGGGCCAGTCCCAAGACTGGGGGTTGGCCAGGCCCAAATGCTCAGCGGCAAAGGCGCGCAGGTCGGCTACGTCCTTCTCCGCAAAGGGCCGGGCGCGGTGCGCCAGGTCCCGCAGGAAGTGGATGACTTGTTCGGGCGATTGCGCCATCTTGGGCACCAGCGACACCTGGCCGAAGTTGCCATAGCCCAGTAGCTGCGCCTCTTCCTTGCGCAGCGCGAGGATCTCGGCCATCACGGCGGTGTTGTCGAAACGCGCGGCGTCGCCGCTGGCCTGGTCCGATGCGCGTGTGACGTAGGCGTGGTAGAGCTTCTCGCGCAGGGCACTGCTGGTGGCGAACTGCATCACCGGCAGGTAGCACGGCATCTTCAGCGTGAGCTTGTAACCGTCCTTGCCCTCGGCCTGGGCCGCGGCGCGGGCGGCGTTCTGCACGTCGGCCGGCACGCCGTCCAGCTCCTCGGCCGTGGCGTAGTAGGCGTAGGCGTCGGTGGCGTCCAGCGCGTTCTCGCTGAACTTTTGCTGCAACTCGGCCTGGCGTTCCTGGATGGCGGCAAAGCGCTCCTTGGCTGCGCCCTGCAGCTCGGCGCCCGACAGCACGAAGTTGCGGATCGCATTGCTGTGCGCCTGCCGCTGTTCCGGGTTGAGCGTGGCGGGGTCGATCGCCTTGTATTTGGCGTACAGGCGCTCGTCGGCGCCCAGGCGGGTCCAGAACTCGGTGACCTTGGGCAGCGCCTCGTTGTAGGCGGCGCGCAGCTCGGGCGTGTCCGCCACGCTGTTGAGGTGGCTGACGGCGCCCCATGCGCGGCCCAGTTCCTCGGTGGCGACATCCAGTACCTGCGCAATCGCATCCCAGCGGGCCGGGAAGTCCGGCTGGGTGACGGTTTCCAGTGCGCCGTCTGCGCGTTGCAGCAGCACATCCACCGCAGGGGCTACGTCGGCGGGGGTGATGCGGTCGAAGGGAATGTGGCCCGAGAAGTCGAGGAGGGGATTGCTCATGCTGGCTTAGATGGCGTTGCCGTGAGTGGGTTCAAGCCGTTGGCGCAAACGCGCGCCCACCGGCACTCGGGTCAGGGGTGCCTCGCGTCAGAGGCGCTCAGCCGCTTCCAGGGTGTTCACCAGGAGCATGGTAATTGTCATCGGGCCCACGCCGCCGGGCACTGGCGTGATGTAGCCCGCCACCTGCTTGACGCCCTCGAAGTCCACGTCGCCGCAGAGCTTGCCTTCGTCATTGCGGTTCATGCCCACGTCGATCACCACGGCGCCGGGTTTGACCATGTCGGCCGTGAGCACGTTGCGCTTGCCCACGGCAGCCACCACCACATCGGCCTGGCGCGTCATGGCGGCAAGATCCGCCGTGCCGCTATGGCAGACCGTGACGGTGGCGTTGGCTGCCAGCAGCATCATGGCCATGGGTTTTCCCACGATGTTGGAGCGACCGATGACCACGGCGTGCTTGCCGCGCAGATCCTTCATACCGATGGATTCGAGCATCTTCATGCAGCCGTAAGGCGTGCAGGCCTTGAAGCCCACCTCGCCCACCATCAGTGCCCCGGCGCTGGCGACGTGAAAGCCGTCCACATCCTTGAGGGGCGAGATCGCTTCGATGACCTTGTGGTCGTCGATGTGCTTGGGCAGCGGCAGTTGCACCAGGATGCCGTGGATGCTGGGGTCGTTGTTCAGCGCCTGCACGCGCGCCAGCAGCTGTTCTTCGGTCATGCTGGCGTCGTACTTTTCCAGCACCGAGTGAAAGCCCACGTCCTCGCAAGCCTTGACCTTGTTGCGCACGTAGACCTGGCTGGCAGGGTTGTCGCCCACCAGCACCACTGCGAGGCCAGGGGTGATGCCGCGGTCTTTCAGCGCGGCCGTGCGCGCGGCGACTTCAGTGCGCAGTTGGCGGGAGAGGGCGTTGCCGTCGATCAGTTGGGCTGTCATTGATGAATCCACGATACAAATGAAAAAGCTGCCTGGCGCTTGTCTGGTATGCGCAGGCAGCTATCAAAAACGGAGCAATTAGGCCTTGGCGCTACCTGGCCCCAGGGCAATCTTGAGTAGGTCGGCCACGGTGTTGGCGTTGAGCTTTTCCATGATGTTGGCGCGGTGCGCCTCCACCGTCTTGATGCTGATGCCCAGGTCGTCGGCGATCTGCTTGTTCAGGCGGCCGGCAACGATGCGTTCCAGCACCTGCGCCTCGCGGCTGGTGAGTTTGGACAGCAGCGCGTCGCGGCTGGCGGCCTGCTGGTAGTCGGCAAAGGCTTCGCGTGCATGGTCCAGCATGCGCTCAACCAGGCCCAGCAACTCTTCTTCGTTGAAGGGTTTCTGGATGAAGTCCAGCGCGCCCTTCTTCATGGTGTTCACGGCCATGGGCACGTCGCCGTGGCCGGTGATGAAGACGATGGGCAGGGGCGACTTGCGTTCGACCAGGCGGTCCTGCAGCTCCAGGCCCGTCATGCCGCCCATGCGGATGTCCACGATCAGGCAGGCGACTTCGCGCGGGTCATAGCGTGCGAGGAATGATTCCGCCGAATCAAAGCAGCGTACACGGTAGTCCTTGCCCTCCAGCAGCCACTGGAGCGAGTCGCGGACGGCTTCGTCGTCGTCGACGACATAGACGGTGCCTTTTTTCGGAATCAAACTCATGCAATAGTCCTTGGGGTTGACGTTGCTGCGGAATTGATAGTGGCATCCGCAGCAGTGGCGAGCGGAAGCCAGAAGGAGAACCGGCAGCCGGTGACCTCCGATCCATTGTAGAGGTTCTCCGCGTGCATCCGGCCCTGGTGCGACTCGACGATGCTGCGGCACAGGTTCAGGCCCATGCCCATGCCTTCGCTCTTGGTGGAGAAGAATGCCTCGAACAGGTGCGCCAGCACTTCCGGGGCCAGGCCCTTGCCCGTGTCCTGCACCGAAAACTCGATCACCCCGCGGCCATCCACATGGCGCGGCACCACGCGCAGCTCCACGCTGCGCCCGGATGGGGGGCGGTGGGCCTGGGCGATGGACTCGGCGCCGTTCTTCATCAGGTTGATAAGCACCTGCTCGATCAGGATCGTGTCGGCCATCACCTGGGGCAGGCGGGCGGCGACGTAGTGCGTCAGGTGCACGTTGTGGCGCCGCAGCTCGATGTCGGCCAGTTCCACCGCTTCGCTCACCATCTCGTGCACGTCGGCCAGCGTGCGGTTGGGTTCGCTTTTTTTCACGAAGGCGCGGATGCGCTGGATGATCTGGCCGGCGCGCTGCGCCTGGTGGGCGGTCTTTTGCAGCGCCGTGAGCAGTGCCTCCTCGCTGATCTGGCCGCCTTGGATGCGCGAGACCATGCCGCTGCAATAGTTGCTGATGGCGGTGAGCGGCTGGTTGAGTTCGTGGGCCACGCTGGAGGCCATCTCGCCCATGGTGATGAGGCGGCTGACCGACTGGGCGCGTTCGGCCTGGCGCGCGGCCTGCTCCTCGGCCTGGCGGCGCGGCGTGATGTCGGTGGCAATGACCATTTGCGCCAACCGGCCGTCCACCCAGTTCAGGTAGCGCGAGCGCACCTCCAGCCACTTGCCCAGATCGGGCAGGTAGATCTCGGCGTTCTCCGAACGGGCGCTGGTCAGCGAGTCGGTGGGCAGGCCCATCAGGCCATCTTCGTCGTCCATGCCGCCGGAACTGTAGGAGGTGGGCAGCACGCCCGCCTGCGCCACCAGTTGCAGGTGGCCGCTGGTCTGCGAGCCGAACCATTGGCGGTACAGGCGGTTGGCAAACAGCAGCTCCTCGCTCCCCAGCGGCGCCACGGAGACGGAGGCGTCCAGCGCCTCCAGCACGATGGTGAAGCGCTCATGCGAGGCGGTGAGTTGCTCGCGCACGCGGTTGGGCTCGGTGATGTCCGTCATCGAGGTCATCCAGCCCGTTTGGTGACCGCGTGCGTCGATCAGCGGCGAGACGTACAGGCGCGCATCGAACAGCGTGCCGCTCTTGCGCCGCACGCGTACCTGGAATCCACCGGGCACGGTCTTGCCCGAGAGTTCGTCGCGCAGATTGGCGTGCAGCGACTCATATTCGCCCTCGGGCCAGTAGCTGTAGGGCGGGGTCTGCCCGACCAGCTCGGCCTCGGTCCAGCCTGTCATCTGGCAGAACGCGGCGTTCACATAGGTGATGCGGCCCTCCAGGTCCAGCGCGCGCATGCCGGTGAGGATGGAGTTCTCCATCGCCCGGCGGAAGTTGGTTTCTGCCACCAGTGCTTCCTGGGCCTGCAGCCGCCTGCGCGTGTGCCGCCAGGTGGCGATGAGCATCCATGCCGTCATCACGCTGAGCGTGCCCACGAGCCAGAACAGCCCGCTGCCCACCACGCCCAGCGACGTACGGTACGCCTGCGCCCGCATCACGAGGCCGTTGCCCACCGGGGAGACCGGGATCTCGTACTGGTTGGCCTTGGTGGTCCAGGGCAGCAGCGCATTGGTGCGCGGGGGCAGGGGCGTGCCCGCCAAGGTGCGGCCATTGCCGTCCAGCAACGTGACGGCGTAGCGCGCCAGCACCTCCGTGGGAGTGCCATAGCGCAGCAGGCTGTCGATGGAATATTCCGCCAGCACCACGCCGCCGAACTTGCCCTGGGGCGACAGGGGCACCTGCAGTTGCAGCAGGGGAGCGCTCTCGCCCTCGGTGGCCGTGGGTTGCGAATACAGCGGCTGCTGCAGGTCGCGGACGGCGTTGAAGAGGTTGGAGGTCTCGCCGGGCTTGAGCACCTCCCCGCCCACGCGCAGCTGGCTGCTGGTCACGGCGGGCGCGGCGTGGCTGGCGCGGATGCGCCGGCGCTCGTCGATCCAGGTGATGGCCTGCAGCTCGGGGTATTGGCTGATGAGCGGCTCGGCGCGGCTGCCGAAGTCCGCGCGCTCCACATCCTGGTTGGACAGATCGCGCGCGATGCGCATGATCTGCTCTTGCCGCTCCAGCAAGCGCAAACGCACGCGCTGCTGGGCGTATTCCACGTCGCGCCTGAGGGCTTCCTTCTCGCGTTCCACCTCTTCCGTGCGCAAATACCAGAACGAGGCCACGATGGCAGCGAGGAACATCAGCACCGATGCCACGGGCGCCAGCGCCGCGAACCGGTCCTGGCGCGTGGGCGAGAGGCTGCGCCACCAGGCACGCCACCAGCGCGCCGGGGTTTTAACGGCAGACACGGTGGAAGAGGGCGCGACAGGAGACTCCATGGGCGCGGAGTTTAAAGGCTTCGCGGGGGTGATTTCATCTGAAGAAATAATGTGCAATTGCAGCAATTTTTCATATTAAGAGATGAAAAAGCGTCATTTGAAATGATGAAAATTTGTGCGAAACTCGCGCCCGTATTACCGTTATTGCCACTGAATCAAGGAGACAGGTATGTCTGATCCGACCAAAGTCCTGACCGCTACCGACATCGACCAACAGGAAACCCGCGAATGGCTGGACGCGCTGTCGGCAGTGATCGACAAGGAGGGGCCGGAGCGTGCCCACTTCCTGCTGGAGCAATTGCTGGAGCAGGCGCGCCAGAGCAGTATTGACCTGCCGTTCTCCGCCAATACGGGATACGTGAACACCATCGAGCCGGACCAGGAGGCCCGCTGCCCCGGCAATATCGCCATCGAGAAGCGCCTGCGCGCCTACATGCGCTGGAATGCCATGGCCATGGTGGTGCGCGCCAACCGCCTGCATCCGCATGACGGCGGCGACCTGGGCGGCCACATCGGCTCCTTCGCTTCGCTGGCCTCCATGTGGGGCGCGGGCTTCAACCACTTCTGGCATGCCGAGAGCGAAGGCCACGGCGGCGACTGCATCTACTTCCAGGGCCACAGCGCGCCCGGCATCTATGCCCGCGCCTACCTCGAAGGCCGCATCACCGAAGACCAGCTGGAAAACTTCCGCCAGGAGACCGGCGGCAAGGGCTTGTCGAGCTACCCGCACCCCAAGCTGATGCCGGGCTTCTGGCAGTTCCCCACGGTGTCCATGGGCCTGGGGCCGATGATGGCCATCTACCAGGCGCGCTTTCTCAAGTACCTGCATGCCCGCGGTATCGCCAACACCGAGAACCGCAAGGTATGGATCTTCCTGGGCGACGGCGAGATGGATGAGCCCGAGAGCAAGGGCGCGCTCAGCCTGGCCGCGCGTGAAAACCTGGACAACCTGATCTTCGTTATCAACTGCAACCTGCAGCGCCTGGACGGCCCGGTGCGCGGCAACGGCAAGATCATTCAAGAGTTGGAAGGCGGCTTCCGCGGTGCGGGCTGGCATGTCATCAAGCTGCTGTGGGGCAAGGGCTGGGACGAGCTGCTGGCACGCGACAAGAGCGGCAAGCTCAAGCAGCTGATGATGGAGACGCTGGACGGCGACTACCAGACCTACCGCGCCATGGACGGCGCGTATATCCGCAAGCATTTCTTCGGCAGGTACCCCGAGACGGCCAAGCTCGTGGAGCACATGAGCGACGACGAGATCTGGGAACTGCGCCGCGGCGGCCACGACCCCGAGAAGGTGTACGCCGCCTTCCATGCGGCCAATGAACACCAGGGCCAGCCCACGGTGTTGCTGGTCAAGACCGTCAAGGGTTACGGCATGGGCAAGGCCGGTGAGGGCAAGAACACCGTGCACCAGACCAAGAAGCTGTCGGACGAGGACATCAAGTACATCCGCGACCGCTTCAACATCCCGATCCCCGACAGCGAGCTGGACAAGCTGCCCTACTACAAGCCGGCCGACGACACGCCGGAAATGAAGTACCTGCACGAGCGTCGCAAGGCCCTGGGCGGCTACCTGCCGCAGCGTCGCACGCACGCCGACGAGAGTTTCACCGTGCCGGCGCTGGAGACGTTCAAGGCCGTGCTGGAGCCCACCGCCGAGGGCCGCGAGATCTCCACCACCCAGGCCTACGTGCGCTTTCTCACGCAGCTGCTGCGCGACAAGGCCCTGGGTCCGCGCGTGGTGCCCATCCTGGTGGATGAGGCGCGTACCTTCGGCATGGAGGGGTTGTTCCGCCAGATTGGCATCTACAACCCCGAGGGCCAGCTCTACACCCCGGTCGACCGCGACCAGGTGATGTACTACAAGGAAGACAAGGCCGGTCAGATTCTTCAGGAGGGCATCAACGAGGCGGGCGGCATGTGCTCGTGGATCGCTGCGGCGACGTCGTATTCGACGAACAATCGCATCATGATCCCGTTCTACGTGTACTACTCGATGTTCGGCTTCCAGCGCTTTGGCGACTTCGCCTGGGCCGCGGGCGACATGCAGGCGCGCGGCTTCATCCTGGGGGGCACGTCGGGCCGCACCACGCTCAACGGCGAAGGCCTGCAGCACGAGGACGGCCACAGCCACATCCTGGCCAACACCATTCCCAACTGCGTGAGCTACGACCCGACCTTCGCGCACGAGGTGGCGGTCATCATGCAGGACGGCCTGAAGCGCATGGTGGAGAAGCAGGAAAACGTCTACTACTACATCACGCTGCTCAACGAGAACTACGCCATGCCGGGCCTGCAGCCGGGCACGGAAGAGCAGATCATCAAGGGCATGTACCTGTGCAAGGCCGGCGCGGACGGCGACAAGCGCGTGCAGCTGCTGGGTTCGGGCTCGATCCTGCGCGAGTCGATCGAGGCGCAGAAGCTGCTCGCCGCCGACTGGGGCGTGCAGGCCGACGTGTGGAGCTGCACCAGCTTCAACGAGCTGACCCGCGAGGGCCAGGACGTGGCGCGCTGGAACCTGCTGCATCCGCTGGAGACACCGCGCGTGTCCTTCGTGGCGCAGCAGCTGGGCGGCCGCCCGGGCCCCGTGGTGGCGTCCACCGACTACATGAAGAACTACGCCGAGCAGATCCGCGCCTTCATCCCCGCAGGGCGCTCCTACACCGTGCTGGGTACCGACGGCTTTGGCCGCAGCGACTTCCGCTACCGCCTGCGCGAGCACTTCGAGGTCAACCGCCACTACATCACCGTGGCCGCGCTGAGCGCACTGGCCGACGAGGGCAAGCTGCCCAAGGCGAAGGTGGCCGAGGCGATTGCCAAGTACGGCCTCCAGACCGAGAAGATCAACCCCTTGCACGCCTGATGGCCCGGGAGACAAGACAATGGCATTGGTAAACATCCAGGTTCCCGACATCGGCGACTTCGACGAGGTCGGCGTGATCGAGCTGCTGGTCAAAGTGGGCGACACGGTGAAGGCCGAGCAGTCGCTGATCACCGTGGAGTCCGACAAGGCCTCGATGGAAATCCCGTCGAGCCACGCGGGTGTGGTCAAGGAACTCAAGGTCCAGCTGGGCGACAAGGTCAAGCAAGGCAGCGTGATCGCCGTGCTGGAGGCCGCGGGCGAAGCGGCTGCTTCTGATGAAAAACCGGCTCCAGCGCCCGCCGCACAAGCGCCGGCAGCTATCGAAACGCAAGCGCCGGTCGCGCCTGCCGCACCCGCCGCCCCTGCTGCGGGTGGTGGCGCGGTTGAGGTGCGTGTGCCCGACATCGGTGACTTCAAGGACGTCGCCGTGATCGAATTGCTGGTCCGGCCCGGCGATGCGGTCAAGGTGGAGCAGTCGCTGTTCACCGTGGAGTCCGACAAGGCCTCGATGGAGATCCCTTCGCCCGCCGCCGGCGTTCTCAAGGAGCTCAAGGTCAAGATCGGCGACAAGATCAACGTGGGCGACCTCGTGGCGGTGCTTGAAGGTGCCGCCCCTGCACCGGCGGTCGCTCCGGCGCAGGCTTCTACACCAGCGGCCGCTTCCGCTTCCGCTCCGGCCGCTCCCGCGCCCGTGGCGGCTCAGGCCTCCGCGCCCGCACCGGCTGCGGCAACGGCAACGGCGCCCGTGCCGGCCCACCAGCCCTCGACGCCCACGCCGGGCTTGCCGCACGCCAGCCCCTCGGTGCGCAAGTTCGCCCGCGAACTGGGTGTGCCGCTGGCGGAGGTCAAGGGCACGGGCATCAAGGGCCGCATCACGCAGGAGGACGTGGCGGCCTTCACGCGCCAGGTGATGAGCGGTGCGCTGCAGACCCAGGCACAGGGCAGCAAGGCGCCCGCTGCGGGTGGCTCAGGGGTGGGCCTGGACCTGCTGCCGTGGCCCAAGGTGGACTTTGCCAAGTTCGGCCCCGTCGAGCGCAAGGAGCTGTCGCGCATCAAGAAGATCAGCGGCGCCAACCTGTCGCGTAACTGGGTGATGATTCCCCACGTCACCAACAACGACGAGGCCGACATCACCGAGCTGGAAGCCTTCCGCGTCTCCACCAACAAGGAGAACGAGAAGAGCGGCGTCAAGGTCACCATGCTGGCCTTCGTCATCAAGGCCGTGGTCGCGGCGCTGAAGAAGTTCCCCGAGTTCAACGCCAGCCTGGACGGCGACGCCCTGGTCTACAAGCAGTACTTCCACATCGGCTTTGCGGCCGACACGCCCAACGGCCTGGTGGTGCCCGTGCTGAAAGATGCCGACAAGAAGGGCATCCTGCAAATCAGCGCCGAGATGGCCGAGCTGGCCAAGAAGGCCCGCGACGGCAAGCTGGGTGCGGCCGACATGCAGGGCGGCAGCATGTCGATCAGCTCGCTGGGTGGCATTGGGGGCACGCATTTCACCCCCATCATCAATGCGCCCGAGGTGGCCATCCTCGGCCTGTCCAAGAGCCAGATGAAGCCCGTGTGGGACGGCCAGCAGTTCGTGCCGCGCCTCATGCTGCCGCTGAGCCTGTCGTACGACCACCGCGTGATCGACGGCGCCTCTGCCGCGCGCTTCAACGCCTACCTGGGCCAGGTGTTGGCGGACTACCGCCGCATCCTGCTGTAAGGACGGAGCACAACATATGGCAATCATCGACATCAAGGTGCCCGATATCGGCGACTTCGCCGAGGTGGGCGTGATCGAAGTGCTGGTGCAGCCGGGCGACACCATCCGGGCTGAGCAGAGCCTGGTCACCGTGGAGTCCGACAAGGCCTCCATGGAGATTCCCAGCAGCCACGCCGGCGTGGTCAAGGAGCTCAAGGTCAAGCTGGGCGACAAGGTGGCCGAGGGCTCCGTGCTGCTGACGCTGGAAGTGGCGCAGGGTGCGGCGGCGCCGGCTGCGGCCCCTGCCGCGGCGAGCACGCCCAGCGCGCCGCCATCTGAGTCAAAACCGGCTCCAGCGCCCGCTGTTCAAGCGCCAGCAGCTCCTAAAACAGAAGCGGCCAGCTTCGGCGGCAGTGCCGACGTGGAGTGCGATGTGCTGGTGCTGGGCGGCGGCCCCGGCGGTTACAGCGCCGCCTTCCGCGCGGCCGACCTGGGCCTGAACGTGGTGCTGGTCGAGCGCTACGCCACCCTGGGCGGCGTGTGCCTGAACGTGGGCTGCATTCCCTCCAAGGCGCTGCTGCACGTGGCCGCGGTGATGGACGAGGCGAGCCACCTGAAGAGCGCCGGCATCGACTTCGGCGCGCCGCAGGTCCACATCGACACCCTGCGCGGCCACAAGGAAAAGGTCATCGGCAAGCTGACCGGCGGGCTGGCGCAGATGGCCAAGATGCGCAAGGTGACCGTGCTGCGCGGCTACGGCCACTTCGTCGGCGCCAACCA
>NZ_JSYI01000059.1:0-421 GCF_001023515.1 Diaphorobacter sp. J5-51
GGAAAACAGGTTTGTTGTTCAGCTGCGTAATGCACTGAGTTCAAAATGGTCGCTGGCCTGTTGGAAGACGAATCAGCATTGGCGCTCGCAAGAGCAAACTCAACCCTGACGGGAAGCTCCCGCCAGGGATGCTGCTCGTCTTCAAAAACGGAAGACCAATGAACAAACCCGAACGGATACCGTATGACGCGGCGTTCAAGAAACTGTTCTCGAACCGGCTGGTCATGGAGCATCTCATCAGCGGCCTGATCGACCCAATCGAAGGGATGGATCTGGCAGGTCTGCTGAACTTCGAGAAGGCGCAGATGCTGGGCTCGGAATACTTCGGCCCGCACCTGCGCAAGCGCAGCAACGACATCGTGTGGCAGCTGCCGCTGAAGGAAGATGGCAAGAGCCTGCTGGTGGTCATCATGCTGGAAAT
>NZ_JSYI01000060.1:0-731 GCF_001023515.1 Diaphorobacter sp. J5-51
ATACCTTGGTAGCCCGCATCACCAAACCCGTCTGTCTCCTGCCCGTGCAGCAAGCTGTTGCCCTCTACAACGTCGGCCACGTTACCCGAGGTGCCTATGACGGTATGCACGAGTCCCGAGTCTGCATCCACGCCGATATGGGCCTTCATGCCAAAGTGCCATTCGTTGCCCTTTTGGCTCGAATGCATCTCTGGATCGCGCTTTCTGTCCTTGTTCTTGGTAGAGCTAGGCGCTGCAATCAAGGTGGCATCCACCGCAGTGCCTGCCTTGAGCAGCAAGCCCTGGGCTGCCAGAAGCTCGTTGACAGTGGCCAGAATCTGCTCGGCCAGCTTGTGTTTCTCAAGCCGATGACGAAACCTCAGGATGGTGCTCTCGTCAGGCACCCTCCCATGGACATCAAGACCTGCAAACTCCCGGTAGATCGGGGTGTCAAAGAAGGCCTCTTCCATCGCCAGATCTGACAGGGTGAACCACTGCTGCATGCAGTGGATGCGCAGCATGGTCTCCAGGGCAAAGGGTGGGCGGCCGTTCTTGCCTTCGGGGTAATAGGGCGCAATGAGTTCGACCAGAGCAGCCCAGGGAACCACCAAATCCATCTGGATCAGCAGTTCTTGCTTGCGGGTCTTTTTGGTGCTCAGTTTCAGGTCAAGGCTGCTTTGCTTCATGGGCGGGGAGGATGCCATGACTTCCTGGCTTCTAGCAGACTGCGTTCGGGGTTTTGCAGGATTTCC
>NZ_JSYI01000061.1:0-244 GCF_001023515.1 Diaphorobacter sp. J5-51
TGGACTTGAACCAGCGCGCGTTCAAGAAGCTGCCGGGCAACCGCACCAGCGCCTTCGCCGAACTCGACCGGCCAGCCCTGCGCCCCCTGCCGCCGGTGCGCATGCCCATCGCGCGCTTCAAACCCGCCCGCGTCAACATCGATTACCACGTTGAGCTCGATGGCCACTACTACTCGGTGCCCCACGCCCTGGTGGGTGAGCCGGTGGAGTTGCGCATCACGGCCGGCACGCTCGAAGTCCTGCA
>NZ_JSYI01000062.1:0-475 GCF_001023515.1 Diaphorobacter sp. J5-51
CACCGTTCTATCGGTGACTTGGTAGCCGAGCGACTTCAGCTTCTCAGTTGTTCGATCTTCGTTGTCGGTGATGAACCACAAGGGGCACCCATTGGCCTGCGCGACTATGCCGTTCTGTCGCCCGAGATCCTCGCCTTGCATGTCCACGAAACAATGCCAGCCGTGCCAATAGGCGAAGAACTCTTCCGCGAGGTCTTCGATCATCTCCCCCTGCATGATCTGCCCGAACACGACGGCCGCGCGCTGCAGGCACGCCAGCGACTGTCCGACAGGATCGTAGATGTCCAGAACGACGGTGCCCTTGGCGAGATAGCAAAGCCCGCCATCTGCGCCAAGATGAGGAACCGCTGCGGGCAGCTCAGGAGGGATTTCCAGCAGCCGGATGCGAGGCAAGTCGAAGAACGTGGGGTCGAGCTGGACTTCGCACGGGTGCGTATTCCACGCGATGGCGGACACGATTCCATGCTGATGGCGG
>NZ_JSYI01000063.1:0-500 GCF_001023515.1 Diaphorobacter sp. J5-51
ACGGGCAGGAGACAGACGGGTTTGGTGATGCGGGCTACCAAGGTATCGACAAGCGCCCGGATGCCAAGGAGGCAGTGCGGTGGCACATCGCGATGCGCCCAGGCAAACGCAGAGCGCTGGACAAAGAGAACAACCCCGTTGACGCGCTGATAGACCAAGTGGAGAAGATCAAGGCGAGCATCCGTGCCAAGGTGGAGCATCCCTTCAGGGTGATCAAACGACAGTTTGGATACACCAAGGTGCGCTACCGGGGATTGAAGAAGAACACGTTGCAGCTCAAGACGCTGTTTGCGCTGTCCAATCTTTGGATGGTGCGCCATCAATTGCTGGAGGCGCAGGGATGAGTGCCCCTGAAATCAGGCAAATGGCCGCAAAGGCGGTGCAGATGGCCCGCAAGGGCGTGGAAAGTGGTGCGAAGACCCAGGCTAAACGCCATCCATCGCACTATCTGAAACCGGTGACCTTGTAGCACTTACGCATTCGAGTTATTCAGGGCATCC
>NZ_JSYI01000064.1:0-378 GCF_001023515.1 Diaphorobacter sp. J5-51
TCAGTGGTAGTAGCCCGGCCCGCGCACGTTCTCGTGCAGCGGCAGGCTCGCCTGTGCGGCCATCGGCGCATCCAGCGGCCGCTGGTCCAGGCCGCAGCCCAGGATGGAGGCGATGCTCTTGTAGGACGGTGAGCGAATCGACTGCGCCCGCGCACAGGCGGCCTCCAGCCGGTCAGCCCCGTACTCACGGCCCAGGCGCATGAGGCCCAGACAGGAGCGGTAACCCTGCTCGGGATGCTGGCGGTGCTCCATCTGCCAGCGCACCACGGCGGCGGTGGCCGCGCCCACGCGCTCACCCCAGGCGATGAGCTTGGCCGGCGTCCACTGCAGGTGCGCCCGGTGCGAGGCCGGCATGTGCTCGGGCGTGGTGGTGTGTGC
>NZ_JSYI01000065.1:0-474 GCF_001023515.1 Diaphorobacter sp. J5-51
ATTACTGCAACGAGATCAGCCACCGGGCGATTCGTGAACGTCGCCACATCCCGGCTGATGGCCCTGTGAAAAAGGATGCGGCTCGGGTGGCTCGCAGTGCCGCGAACATGGCTGCGAAGCGGGCCGCGAAGGGTCTTGCGCCTGCGCAAAAGAAGCCCGCGAAGGAACGATTCGGGTGGCTTGGTGATTCGGATCTTCAATCCCTCACAGCTGGCTTCAGCAAGTGCGACGGCGTGCAGATTGGAAGCGCCACGGTGCAGCTCGTTTGCACTGAGTACGTCACGCGCCGAGCCCAATTCAAGAAAGCTCGCCTGAACTGGCGCGTGTCGAATCCGAAGTCGTCGAGGCGATCCCTTGGATGGGTTCCGTTCAAGGGCGGGCATGCCAAATACAAGGCGGGGCAGATTCACTTTGCAGGCCAACAGCTGAGCCTGTGGGACAGCTACGGCCTGGGCGACCACGAATTGCGAGCGG
>NZ_JSYI01000066.1:0-348 GCF_001023515.1 Diaphorobacter sp. J5-51
TGCTCTCGCCCAGCGTCGGATGCGGGTGGATGGTCTTGCCGATGTCGACAGCGTCCGCACCCATCTCGATGGCCAGGGCGATCTCGCCGATCATGTCGCCCGCATGCGTGCCGACCATGCCGCCGCCCAGGATCTTGCCGTGGCCCCGGCCAGCATGGCCGTCTCCTGATCCTGCTTCGGGGCTGTCGTCGAACAGCAGCTTGGTGACGCCTTCGTCGCGGCCGTTGGCAATGGCGCGGCCCGAGGCCGCCCAGGGGAACAGGCCCTTCTTGACCTTGATGCCCTGCTGCTTGGCCTGGTCTTCGGTCAGGCCCACCCAGGCCACTTCGGGGTCGGTGTAGGCCACGC
>NZ_JSYI01000067.1:0-341 GCF_001023515.1 Diaphorobacter sp. J5-51
TACCCAAACAATCGCCGCAGAATACTGTGCATTTGTACAGTATTCATGTCAGCCACTTCCAAGCCCAAGCTCTACAACCCACGCCACCCCGAACGCACGCTGCTCTACCAAACGGTAGCCGAGCACTACGAGACCTGGCTAGAGTTGGCCAGCGCGGGTCAGTTCGACGGCCAGGGCGACCACCACACCCCCAAGCCCTTCGTGCGCAAAGCGTTTGCCAAGTATCTTGAGTGCGGCATCTTTGCCCATGGCTTTGCCCGCGCTCGCTGCGGCGACTGTGGGCACGACTACTTTGTAGCCTTCTCCTGCAAAGGCCGGGGAGTCTGCCCCTCGTGCACCAC
>NZ_JSYI01000068.1:0-5416 GCF_001023515.1 Diaphorobacter sp. J5-51
GCGGTACACGACCGCGATGTGAATGCGGCCAGGAACATTCTCGCGGTCGGACGTGGCCGTCTTGCAGAAGGAACCCTGGGCTGTCATGGCTCGGGAATCATCGGCCTTTAGGCCGGTGAGGACGTCAAGCACAAATCCTACCTTCGTTGCTCACTTGGTGCTGCGCCACGAACGCACGATCGAGCGGGCTTCCTCCAGCGTGTGAAGCTGTCCAGGGTTCTCCAGAGCTGCGCTTACTCGGGCATTCACATAGGCCAAATATTCGGGATCTTGCTCAGCTTCACGCGCAGCCAGGTCATGCAGGCGTTCGATGTTTTTGGCCTGGCCTCCGATGCGCTCCAGCGTGCCTGCTAGATCGTGCAGGAAGGCGGCATTTTCGGCGTGAGTGTAAGTTGGTGTGGTCATGCTGGTTCCTCATGTAGTTTCAATCCGCGCCCACCATTGCTGGCGGGCGATACAAATCATGAAAACAATAGAGCCGAAGTTGCCGAAGTTTCAATCCGCGCCCACCATTGCTGGCGGGCGATACCCAAGCGCGATCGATTTATTCCGACCGTCCAATTTGTTTCAATCCGCGCCCACCATTGCTGGCGGGCGATACCCAGGGCAGTGCATTGGACTGGGCTGCAGCCCGCCAGTTTCAATCCGCGCCCACCATTGCTGGCGGGCGATACTTAAGCTCATGTCCATTGTTGTTATTTCTTCGCGAGTTTCAATCCGCGCCCACCATTGCTGGCGGGCGATACCGTCCATTTCCTACCACAAAACCAAAAGCCCTCTTGTTTCAATCCGCGCCCACCATTGCTGGCGGGCGATACCGGCAAGCAGGCCAGATTTCGTCATCTCAGCAGGTGTTTCAATCCGCGCCCACCATTGCTGGCGGGCGATACCGTCTCGCCATTGCTCTAAATCAAGGGATCCGAGTTTCAATCCGCGCCCACCATTGCTGGCGGGCGATACTGGCCGTTGCTGTCCCCCTGCTCGCGAGGCGCCCATGTTTCAATCCGCGCCCACCATTGCTGGCGGGCGATACGCGCCATGGTGCAGATGCTTGCGGGTAGGGGGGGTGTGTTTCAATCCGCGCCCACCATTGCTGGCGGGCGATACTCTTCACTTCCAAGGCTTTGCCAGCCCTGTATTTTTTCCTGTTCGCGCGCGAACCTCCATTCGACCACTCGACTGGTCAAAATGATTTGCGAAAGCAAGAAGGAAAAGCATGGGGCGACAACGACTTATGAAGCGCGCGAACCTGACTGATGCACGGCCATCACTACACGTTCGCGGTGGTCACCGTCCCTCCATGCGGTCAATCATCTTGAGCGTCGAACGCCCAAGATAGATGGTTCCACAGCCAACTGCCAAGCCCAATACAGCCTCCGTCCTACTGATCACCTCGTAGGAGATAAAACCATTCAGCGTCAGGAATCCAAGCAAGACTGCGAGAAAGCCGCAAAAATGCGCGAAATATGCGGTGTACTTGAGTTTGGCTGTGTCCATTTTTTATGCCTCCTCCGGCGAGTAGTAAAGCGTCTTGCCGCATTGAGAGCAAAAGTGCTCGCGATGGTAAGTGTGGTTCATCAGCGCCCTAGCGTGAATACGAGAACTGCCACAGGAAAAACATGAAACGCCATTCTTGCTGACGTGATTGGCGTGCTCTGCTTTGTACCAGGCAAACGACTTTGACCGAAATTTAATCAATTTCCGGAGGGAGAAAATGGCGTTGATAGAGATAATAAATACAAATCCAGCCATCACAATTAAGAATTCTGAACTGCGATCCTCAAAACCAATGAAAGCCGCCCACAGTAAGATGGCGGCACTTGGCAACGACAATAGAGAGAAAAAGCCCGCAAACAGAATTTGAACCATAGGGAAGCCCATCACATCCACCCTGCGCGCAATGCCGCCTCAAGTGCGCCGGATTCATCGATCGCTTCCACAACGCGGTAGTCGTCACTCATCCAGGAATATGGCGCTCCATCCTCCGTACACTGAACGGTGCCATCCGGCCAAACGCGAAAGAACTGATTGAGTAAAAGATGATTGCCTTGCATATACTTACTAATTGAATAGACCTGTGATTATTTTAGAACGCTGCAACAGAGAAGCAATCGAAGGCAAGCAAAATATTCCCTGGAATCAATTCACCGTCGATTTGTATCGAATGCGCAACATTTCGATCATAGCTTGCGCCGTTGGACTAGGATCGCCCCGCGCACGCGCCGTTTTGGCGCATTTCTATTGGGACTGTCCTTCACATTCGCCTGTGCCAGGGCGTCAATGCGCCGCTGCATGGTTGCCTTGGCGACCATCAGCTCTGCCGTTTCTTGCCGCAGCCGTGCAGCCAACTCCTCGGCCTGGCTCAGTCGCTGGCGATAGCTGGCCAGCTCGATGTCCTTGCCCGCCAGATCGGACTTGAAACGCTCCCTGGCGTCCTGTTCCGCCGTCCGGGCCGCATCGATCTGCATCTTGGCAAAGCGGATCTCGCCGTTGAGCATCTCTGCATCGCGTTTGCGCGCCGCACGCTCGGCCTCCAGATCCTTGGAAAACTGCTCTTGCGCCGCCTGTCTCGCCCGCTCGGATGCCTGGATCTGGCCTTCGGCCTTCGCCAAGGCTGCGCGCAATTCATCGGCCTGAGCAAGCAGGGCGGCGCATTGGCCTTCGGCGGCTGAGCGATTCTCACGTTCCTGGCGCAATTCCGCCCCCAGCTCCTCCACGTCATCCTCCAACGTGGCATTTGTCTCTTGAGCCAGCCGCAGGCCCTGCTCGGCCTGACGCACCTTTTCTTGGTGATCCTGACGCTCGGCGTCAAAGGACGCCGTGGCCTTGTCCATCGAGAGATCCCACAGCTTGGCCAGGGCGCCGCTGAAGCTTTCGTTTAGCTCGGCGGGCAGGTAGGGCGCATCGATCTGCACGCGTGACTTCTCGCGCAGCTCCAGCCAGAAGGCGCGCAGATCCGCGCCAATGTCCGTCATTGATCCCTGCTGGGTGTACTGGTGTACCACCTTGGCAGAGGGGTAAATGCCGTACTCGAAAAACAGCACGGTAGCGGCGACGCGAGTCTTTTCCTTGCGGGACTTTGCGGCCTCCAGCCGTGGCGCCAGGACGGCGCGGATTTCGTTTTCAGTGGCCATCGGCGCTCCGCTGGTGATTGAACTCGACCACCCAGACCCAGGGGTTGGCAGCCCAGGCGCCCTGGCCGTTGATCTGATCCCACAGGTCAGCATAGGCGTCGCGAGCGGTTAGCCATGGTGTCACCAGGCTACCTGGGCCATCGCTGCCAACCCAGCAGCCGCTCCCGTCGCGCATCTGGCGCACGCCCTCGGCAATGGCATCGGCCTCGCTGATATCCTGGAGGCGCTCAACACGGACGCCAGTGATCTCAAGCGTGATCCGGCTGGCGTGGCGCGGCATGTGGATGGAGGGCGTCCACTTCTTGCGAATACCGAGCGAGTCACCCAGGCGATCACCGTGTTTGTAGGTGGCCTTGTAGTCCGTCTCGATCCAGGGCCTCGACTGGCCGTCGATCCTGGCGAACGCCTCACGCACCCACAGTTGGTCTCCGGGCTGTCCGTAAGGGCACAGCTCTGCCGCGACGCGCGGCCGAAGCGCACCGACTGGTGGCGCAAGGCATGCGGCAAGGCCTGGCGTGCGGTGTGTCATTTGCACCGCACGTCGCGTCTGTGTCTTGTTGCCCGCCAGCAGCGCGCGCACCATCGGACTACTAAAAAGAATCGGGCGCTCACGCATTGGCAGTTTCCCCCTCAAGTTCCGCGATCCGCCACTGCCGTGCCCAGCGCAGTGTTTGCCGCTCGATGTCAGAAAACGATGCCCCAGGCTCCAGCCCAAGGGCGGCGTGCACAATGGGCAGATCCGGGTGCTGCCTGGCGAAGTTGTCCAGCCATTGCTTGGCCTGGTGCTCGGTGGGCGCGGGCAGCTCCCATTGAAAATCGAAACGTCGCACCACGGCGCGGTCAAGCATTTCCGCATGGTTGGTCGCGCCAATCAGGATGATGTGCTCGGGCAGGCGGTCGATCTCCAGCAGCAGCGTGGACACCACGCGGCGGGCCTCGCCCACGTCGGTGGCATTGCCAAAGCCCGCGCGTTCCGACAGCAGCGTCTCCATCTCATCGAGGAACAGCACCGCAGGCGTTTGCAGGCCGCGAAACACCTTGGCGATCTTGGCGCCGGTTTCGCCCAGGTGACTTGAGACCAGCGCGGAGAAGTCCGCACAGAACAGCGGCAGGCCCAGCTCGCGCGCAAGCGCTCCCGCCAAGGTGGTCTTGCCATTGCCAGGAGGGCCGGACAGCAGCAGCTTGTGCGCGCAACCGAGGCCCGCATCCAATAGGGCGTCGGCATGCTTGCGTTGCCGCAGGAAGTCTTGCGCCTCGGACAGGACGCCCACCGGCAGTTGTACGTCAGCTAAAGCACGCCCAGGGGCGACGGGCAGCAGCAGGCCGACCAGCTCGCGAGGCAGGGCCTCGACCATGGTGGGGATGGCACTGGTGCGCTGCAGCAAGCGAGCGAGTCGCGTCTTGAGCGTAGACATCGCTGGCTCATTGGCGGCAATCACGCGCACCGCGTTCAACACGCGCTCACGCTCCCCCGTGGTAGCGGCTTGCGCGAGGGCGAAAACATCGTCGGCCTTAGCCATTTTGTTCCTTCTTGAAAACCGCCCAGTCGGGCCTTTGTCCTTGTCGCAGCGCCGCCATCAAGTAGCTGTGCTCAGGTTCCGGCAGCTCGAAATGCAGGGCGCTCTGGCCGCGTGCACAGCAATCCGAGGGCATGCGAACCAGGCCCTTGACCAACTGTCCCGGCGTCTTGGCCAGCGCCCGCAGCACCCGGCGCGAGGTGGCTGGCCCCGCATGCTCCCAGCCCAGGCGCTCGGCGATCTCGTGGCACAGCCACTCGTCGCCATACATGACGGAGGGGTTGTCGGTCTCGATGAGGATGGCGTAGGCCGCATCACAGGCGCGCATCGCACATCCTCAACGGGCCAGGCCTGCGGCGCGCAGACGCTCAAGATCCTCGGCATCCGCGTGGGCCATGTTTCCGCCCATGCGGGCCAGCTCCTCTACTGGCGTGGACGCGTTGCCTTCCATGGCCAGCAGTGCTGCCACGGCGCAGTAGTAGCCACGATTGAAGTCGCGGCTGCGTGCTTGGGCTTTCGCGCCCATGGCGGCGTCCCAGGCCTCACGTGCGATCGGAAGGCCATCGCCGATAGGGCCAAGGTGTGGATACTCTCGTTTGCGCCAGGTCTCGAAGTTCTCCACTGGGCCGCTCGAATTTTCCTGCGACTCCAGCGCCTCGTGTGCCACTCTTGCTCGGCTGGCGGCATACAAGCGCACGTCCACGAGCTTCTTGAGATACTTGCGCATTCCACTGATGGCGGACAGTGATTCCATTCCCATCGCGG
>NZ_JSYI01000069.1:0-1048 GCF_001023515.1 Diaphorobacter sp. J5-51
TTTCACGCCATTCGCACTGGCAAAAATAGTGTGAACAGGCCCTAGCGTAGGGACGTCACAGTTCAGATAAAAAAGGCCTGCAGCGCTTATGCAGTAAGCGCTAGCAGCTATTGAATCGATAGTGAACCCGTCAGCGCAGCACCAGCACCGGCACGCTGCACAGCCGCAGCAGCGCGCTGGTGGTGCTGCCGACGATGAGCTGGCGGATGCGCGAGTGCCCGTAGGCGCCCAGCACCAGCAGTACGTTGCCGTGCGACTGCAGCAGGGCCGGCAGCGCCTCCTCCGGCACGCCCGGCACGATCTGCGTGGTGATGTCGAAGCCTGCGGCCTCCAGGTGTGACTGGGCGCTTTGCAGCGCTTCCAGCATCTCCAGCGTGGGCTCGCCGGCCAGGGCCAGCAGGCCGGGCATGCCGCGCAGCAGCGGGCTGCGGCCCACGGCCTCTACGGCGCGGCGCGCGGTGGCGCTGCCGTCAAAGGCCACGACGAAGCCCGCCGGCGCCACGAACTCCGGCATGGTCACCACCATCACCGGCTGGCGCACGTTGCGCACCACGCCTTCCACGCGGTAGTCCAGCCGCAGCTTGCGCGCGGCGGTGGCGCGGTGCTGGCGCCCCAGCACGAACAGGCGCGCGCTGGGTTCGTGCTCCAGCAGCACGTCGGTCAGCTCGCCCTGGCGCAGCAGCGCCTGCAGCGAAGGCACGCGGGCGGCATCCACGCGCGCCTGGGCCTCGGCCAGCATGCGGCGCGCGGCCTCCTGAGCGACGTGGCTGCGCTCTTCATCGAGGGTATTCAGGCGCTGCAGCAGCAGGTCCTGCGCGCCCATGCCGATGACGCCGCTGTAGTCGCCCACGGGCGGCATAGGTTCAGGCCGCTCCAGTGCGTGCAGCAGCGCCAGGGGGGCCTGCAGGCGCTGCGCGGCCCACAGGGCCCCGTCCACCACGGCGTGGGTGGTGGCCAGCCCGTCGATGCAGGCAAACACGGTGTCGTGGGTGTTCATGGCTTCCTTGTATGGATGCCTCCCGGCAATGAGTAGTAACCCGCATCGCTG
>NZ_JSYI01000070.1:0-58210 GCF_001023515.1 Diaphorobacter sp. J5-51
ATGGCCTGCTTGTTGAGTGGCGCAGCTTTTCAAGGACACCGAATGACGGCTTCTTCACCCGCCTCTCCCGCCTCCCACACTTCCCCTTCGGCGACCGCCCGCGGTGCAGTGGCCGACGCTTCCCGCCGTGTGGTCACCGTGCTGATTGCCCGCCGCGTGGCGCCCGCGTCGGTGGCGGCGTTTGAGGTGGCCATCCAAGGCATGCTGGCCGCTGCCGAAGGGTTTGCCGGGCACCTGGGCGGCCAGGTCATCCGACCCGGTGACAGCGATACCCCGGGCGAATCGCTTGCTGCGGACGGCAGCACCGAGCCGCTGCTCTACCACGTCGTTTTTGCGTTCGATAACGAAGCCCACCTGGCCGCCTGGCAAAACTCCGCCGAGCGCGCGCACTGGCTGGCCCAGGTGCTGCCGCACACCGTGGGGCAGCAGCTGCTGCACCGGGTCACCGGCCTGGACTACTGGTTTGCCGCCCCCAACAGCACCACCCGCCCCGCGCCGCCGCGCTGGAAGGTGGCCACCGTGACCTGGCTGGGCATTTTTCCTACCGTGCTGCTGCTGTTTCTGACCATTGCGCCGCTGATGGCCGACTGGTACCTGGTGCCGCGCGTGATGGTCATTACCGTGCTGGTCGTGCTGATCATGACCTGGGTGGTGGCGCCGCGCCTGACGCGCTGGCTGCATTCCTGGCTGCACGCCAAGCGTTGAAATCGCCCTATCACAAAAATCAAGGGAAAACCCTAATAAATGCCAAAACGGTATTGAGGGTGGGCAAAAATGGTATTGGACGGTATTGAAATGTCTTTCTATCGTTGCTTCCTGGCTCGCAATTGCTGGTTTTTTAAAGGCACCGCGTAAGCGACACACCACCATGCAGAAATTTGTCGTCAGCATCGAAGACACCGGCGAGCAGTACAGCTGCGTCGGCGGTCGCTCCGTGCTGGAAGGCATGGAAGCGTTGGGCAAAAAAGGCATTCCCGTGGGCTGCCGGCAGGGCGGCTGCGGCGTGTGCAAGGTGCACATCCTGGAAGGCCAGTACGCGCGCCGCGTGATGAGCCGCGCGCATGTCAGTGCCGAGGAAGAAGCCGCTGGCTGCGTACTGTCGTGCCGCATCTACCCGACCAGCGACCTGCGTCTGCAGGTCGTGGGCGCCATGAAAAAGAACATCTGCCGTTCGCTGGCAGCGCCTTCTTCAACCCATCCGTGAACCCAAACAAAGGAGACAACCCATGGCATTAACCGGCGTTTTGCGCCCAGGACACGCACAAATCCGCGTGCTGGATCTGGAGGAATCGGTCAAGTGGTACACCGAGGTGATGGGCCTGGTGCCCATGGGCCGCGATGCCCAGGGCCGCGCCTATTTCAAGACCCGCTCCGAGCGCGATCACAACAGCGTGGTGCTGCGCCAGGCCGACCAGGCGGGCATCGACTTCTTCGCCTTCAAGGTGCTGGACAAAGCCACGCTGGAAGACTTCGACAAGAAGCTGCAAGCCTTTGGCGTGAAAACCGAGCGCATCCCCGCCGGTGAGCTGCTGGAAACCGGCGAGCGCGTGCGCTTTCAGATCCCCACCGGCCACACCGTGGAGCTGTACGCCGAAAAGACCGACGTGGGCAACGGCATGGGCTACCTCGACCCCGATGTGGACGTGCTGGACGGCCCCGGCATTCGCCCCATCCGCATGGATCACTGCCTGCTGTACGGCGGCGATGTGGACGGCAACGTCAAGCTGTTCACCGAAGTGCTGGGCTTTACCCCGGTCGAGCGCGTGAAGCTGGAAGACGGCAAGACCGATCTGGGCGTATGGCTGACCTGCAGCGCCAAGGCCCACGACATCGCCTTTGTGCGCCACGCCGAGGACGGCAAGCTGCACCACGTGTCGTTCCAGATGCCGAGCTGGGAAAGCGTGCTGCGCGCGGCCGACATCATGAGCATCAACCGCGTCTCGATCGACATCGGCCCCACGCGCCACGGCGTCACGCAGGGCACGACGATCTACTTCTTCGACCCCAGCGGCAACCGGCTGGAGACCTTCTGCGGCGGCTACGACCACTACCCCGACATGCACCCCATCACCTGGAGCTGGGAGAACGTGGGCCGCGGCATCTTCTATCACGACCGCAAGCTCAACGACGCCTTCCTGAGCGTGGTGACCTGAGGAGCGCACGGCAATGGCACAACACAGCGTCGAACAACGCGCCATCACTGCCGAGGCCGCCAACGCGGCCGTGGTTGCAGCGGTGGCCAAGGCGGGCGAGCTGGGCATCCGCATCAATGTCGCCGTGACCGACGCATCGGGCGTGCTGGCGGCCTTTCTGCGCATGCCGGGGGCGTTTTTGCACTCGGTGGACATTGCCATCGACAAGGCCTACACCAGCGCCGGCTTTGGCTTTGCCACGGCGCAGTGGGCCGGCATTTTGCAGGGCGACGAAGCGCTGCGCCTGGGCATGCCCACGCGCCCGCGCAACGTGGTTTTTGGCGGCGGTCTGCCCATGCGTGAGGGCGGGGCGCTGATCGGCGGCATTGGCGTGTCCGGCGGTAGCGCCGAGCAGGACGAAATCTGTGCCCGCGCCGCGCTGACGGCCCTGGGATTGGATCCATGAAGGAGTCGGCCGCCCCGGGGTGCCAGGCATTTCATGCGGCACCCGGGCAGGCCGCTGCGAACCTGCAGGCCGCAGCGTTGTTCAACATTTCCATAGCAAGGTAACACCATGAAAGAGTTCCTGAATTTCATCAACGGCGAATATGTTCGCAACGCCAGCGGCAAGACGTTCCAAGACATCAACCCGGTGAACGGCCAAGTCATCGGCAATATTTACGAAGCCGGCCAGGTCGAGGTTGATGCCGCCGTGGCCGCTGCCCGCGCCGCGCTGAAGGGCGACTGGGGCCGCCTGTCGGTCGCAGAGCGCTGCAAGCTGCTGGACGCCGTGGCCGGTGAGATCAACCGCCGCTTCGACGACTTTTTGCAGGCCGAAATTGCCGACACCGGCAAGCCGCACCACCTGGCCTCGCACGTGGACATTCCGCGCGGCGCCGCCAACTTCCAGATCTTCATCGACACCATCAAGAGCACGGCCACCGAGTCGTTCAACATGCGCACGCCCGACGGCAAGACGGCATTGAGCTACGGCGTGCGCGTGCCGCGCGGCGTGATTGCCGTGGTCTGCCCCTGGAACCTGCCGCTGCTGCTGATGACCTGGAAGGTGGGCCCGGCCCTGGCCTGCGGCAACACCGTGGTCGTCAAGCCCAGCGAAGAAACCCCCGCTACCGCCACGCTGCTGGGCGAGGTGATGAACGCTGTGGGCATGCCCAAGGGCGTGTACAACGTGGTGCACGGCTTTGGCCCTGCCTCGGCCGGTGAATTTTTGACCAAGCACCCCGGCGTGAACGGCATTACCTTCACCGGCGAGACGCGCACCGGTACCGCCATCATGAAGGCCGCTGCCGATGGCGTGCGCCCCGTGTCGCTGGAAATGGGCGGCAAGAACGCCGCCGTGGTGTTTGCTGATTGCGACTTCCAGGTAACCATCGATACGCTGACGCGCTCGTGCTTTGAAAACGCTGGCCAGGTCTGCCTGGGCACCGAGCGCGTGTACGTCGAGCGACCCATCTTCGACAAAGTGGTGGCTGCCCTGAAAGAGCGCGCCGAAGCCATGAAGCCCGGCCTGCCGTTTGATCACGACACCAAGATTGGCCCGCTGATCAGCAAGAAGCACCAGGCCAAGGTGCTGGGCTTGTACAAGACAGCCAAGGACGAAGGCGCCACCATCGTCACCGGCGGCGGCATCCCCGACATGCCCGACGCGCTGAAGGATGGCTCCTGGGTGCAACCCACCATCTGGACCGGCCTGCCCGAAACCGCCACCGTGGTGACCGAAGAAATTTTTGGCCCCTGCTGCCACATCAGCCCCTTCGACAGCGAAGAGGAAGTGCTGGGCAAGGTCAACGCCAACCGCTACGGCCTGGCCACGGCCATCTTCACGCAAGACATTGCGCGCGCCAACCGCCTGGCGCACCAGATCGAAGTGGGCCTGTGCTGGATCAACGCCTGGTTCCTGCGCGACCTGCGCACGCCGTTTGGCGGCTCCAAGCAATCGGGCATCGGCCGCGAAGGCGGTGTGCACTCGCTGGAGTTCTACACCGAGCTGCGCAACGTGATGGTGAAGTTCTAAGCCATTTTTTGAACCAAATCGGCCTCTTGCGCTTGCCAGGCAAGCGCGAGTAGCTCTTATAAAAATAGCAAGGAGACAGTTTCACATGAGCAATACATCGTCCAACCCCGAGATCGGGCACAGCATCGAAGCAGCGGGCATTCGCACCAACTACCACGACAGCGGTGGCCAGGGCGCGCCCGTGCTGCTCATCCACGGCTCAGGGCCGGGTGTTTCTGCCTGGGCCAACTGGCGCCTGGTGATGCCCGCGCTGGCGCAGAACGCCCGCGTGATTGCGCCCGACATGGTGGGCTTTGGCTACACCGAGCGCCCGCAAGGCTTTGTCTACAGCATGGACGCCTGGGTGCGCCAGGCTGTGGGCCTGCTCGATGCCCTAGGCATTGAGCGCACCGACCTGGTGGGCAACTCGTTTGGCGGCGGCCTGTCGCTGGCGCTGGCCATTGCCCACCCCGAGCGCGTGCGCCGCTTGGTGCTGATGGGCAGTGCCGGTGTCTCCTTCCCCCTGACCGAGGGGCTGGACGCCGTGTGGGGCTACACCCCCTCGGTAGAGAACATGCGCGCCATCATGGACTACTTCGCCTTCGACCAAGGCCTGATGAGCGACGACCTGGCGCGCCTGCGCTTTGAGGCCAGCATCCGCCCCGGCTTTCAAGAATCGTTCGCCGCCATGTTCCCCGCCCCGCGCCAGCGCTGGATTGAAGCCCTGGCCAGCGCCGAGGCCGACATCCGTGCCCTGCCGCACCAAGCCCTGGTCATCCATGGCCGCGAAGACCGCGTGATCCCGCTGAGCACCTCGCTGACCTTGTCCAGCTGGATTCAGCGCTCCCAACTGCACGTCTATGGCCAATGCGGCCACTGGACGCAAATTGAACACGCCGCGCGCTTTGCCCGCCTGGTGGGCGACTTCCTTGCTGAAGCGCACCCCGACGAGCCGCTGCCGCTGCGGCCCTGAACGACTTTTCTGAACACCCTCGCCAAAGGAACCCCCATGACCATGACCCCTGCCTTGATCGAACAACTGGGCGACGAGCTGTACCAGGCCCTGACGCAGCGCCAAACGCTGGAGCCGCTGACCAACCTCCATGCCGACATCACCATTGAAGACGCCTACGCCATCCAGCAAAAAATGCTGGCGCGCCGCTTGGCCGCTGGTGAAAAAGTGGTCGGCAAGAAAATTGGCGTGACCAGCCAGGCCGTGATGAACATGCTGGGCGTGTTCCAGCCCGACTTTGGCTGGCTCACCGACGGCATGGTGTTCAACGAAGGCGAGGCCGTGCCCGCCAACACGCTGATCCAACCCAAGGCCGAGGGCGAGATTGCCTTCGTGCTGAAGAAAACCCTCAAGGGCCCCGGCGTGACGGCGGCCGACGTGCTGGCCGCCACCGAGGGCGTGATGGCCTGCTTTGAAATCGTGGATTCGCGCATCCGCGACTGGAAAATCAAGATTCAAGACACCGTGGCTGACAACGCCAGCTGCGGCGTGTTCGTGCTGGGCGACCGCCTGGTCGATCCGCGCGACGTGGACTTGGGCACCTGCGGCATGGTACTGGAAAAGAATGGCGAGATCGTTGCCACCGGTGCTGGCGCTGCGGCCCTGGGCCACCCCGCCAACGCCGTGGCCTGGCTGGCCAACACGCTGGGCCGCCTGGGCATTGCGCTGGAAGCCGGTGAAGTGGTGCTGTCGGGTTCGCTGGGCATCATGGTGCCTGTGCAAGCGGGCGACAACCTGCGTGTGACCATCGGCGGCATCGGCGGTTGCTCGGTGCGTTTCCTCTAAGGAGCGCGGCATGGACTTGCAACTCAGCGGCAAACGCGCCCTGGTCACCGGCTCCACCGCAGGCATTGGCTTTGCCATTGCCACCGAACTAGCACGCGAAGGCGTGGCCGTCGTGCTCAATGGCCGCAGCGAGGAGCGCGTGGCCCAAGCCGTGCAGCGCCTGCAGGCGGCCGTGCCACAGGCCCAGGTGCGCGGCGTGGCCGCCGACGTGGCCAGCGCTGCCGGTTGTGAGCTGCTGGCCCAGGCCAGCGCGGGCGTGGACATTCTGGTGAACAACTTCGGCATCTTCGATCCGCAGCCCTTCGAGGCCATCGACGACGCCCAGTGGCAGCGCTTTTTCGACGCCAACGTGATGAGCGGCGTGCGCCTGACGCGCGCGCTGCTGCCCGCCATGCAAGCCGCAGGCTGGGGCCGCGTGGTGTTCATCAACAGCGAGTCGGGCGTGAACCCGCCCACCGAAATGGTGCATTACGGCATGAGCAAGGCAGCGCAGCTGTCCGTCTCGCGCGGGCTAGCGCAGCACTGCGCTGGCACGGGCGTGACGGTGAACGCCGTGCTGCCTGGCCCCACCCGCACCGAGGGTGTGGGCGACTTTTTCGCCAAGCTGGCCGCCGAGCAGGGCGTGGACCTGGACGAGGCCGAGCGGCGCTTTTTCACCGATGCGCGCCCCACCTCGCTGCTGCGCCGCTTCATCGAACCTTCCGAGGTCGCCGCGCTGGTGGCCTATGTGTGCAGCCCCCGTTCCGCCGCCACCAACGGTGCGGCGCTGCGGGTCGAGGGCGGCATCCTGTCTTCGATTTGCTGACCCTTTTTTCCAAAGGACTTCCTATGAGCCAAAAAATCAAATGCGCCCTGATCGGCCCCGGCAACATCGGCACCGACCTGCTGGCCAAGCTGCAGCGCAGCCCCGTGCTGGAACCCGTGTGGATGGTGGGCATCGACCCCGAGTCCGACGGCCTCAAGCGCGCCCGTGAAATGGGCATCAAGACCACCCACGAAGGCGTGGACGGGTTGATTCCGCACATGAAGGCTGACGGCGTGCAGATCGTCTTCGACGCCACCAGCGCCTACGTGCATGCCGAAAACTCGCGCAAGGTGAACGCGCAGGGCGCGCTCATGATCGACCTCACGCCTGCGGCCATCGGCCCGTTCTGCGTGCCGCCCGTCAACCTGAAGGAGCACGTCGGCAAGGCCGAGATGAACGTGAACATGGTCACCTGCGGTGGCCAGGCCACCATCCCCATGGTGGCAGCGGTGAGCCGTGTGCAGCCCGTGGCGTATGGCGAGATCGTGGCGACTGTGTCCAGCCGCTCGGCAGGCCCCGGCACGCGCAAGAACATCGACGAGTTCACCCGCACCACCGCCGGTGCCATCGAAAAAGTGGGCGGCGCCCAGAAGGGCAAGGCCATCATCATCATCAACCCGGCCGATCCACCGCTGATCATGCGCGACACCGTGCACTGCCTGGTCGAGGGCGAGCCCGACAAGGAAGCCATCACCAGGAGCATCCACGACATGCTGGCCGAAGTGCAAAAGTACGTGCCCGGCTACAAGCTGGTCAACGGCCCGGTGTTTGACGGCAACCGCGTCTCGGTCTTCCTGGAAGTCGAAGGCCTGGGCGACTACCTGCCCAAGTACGCCGGCAACCTGGACATCATGACCGCCGCCGCCGCCCGCACCGCCGAAATGTTTGCCGAAGAAATTCTGGCCGGCAAGCTCACCTTGCAAGCTGCCTGAAGCGCACAGGAGTACCCCACCATGACACAAAAGATCACCCTGCACGACATGACGCTGCGCGACGGCATGCACCCCAAGCGCCACCTGATGACGCTGGAGCAGATGAAGTCCGTGGCCCAAGGGCTGGATGCCGCGGGCGTGCCGCTGATTGAAGTGACCCACGGCGACGGCCTGGGCGGCGCGTCGGTCAACTACGGCTTTCCCGCGCACAGCGACGAGGAATACCTGGGCACCGTGATTCCGCTGATGAAGCAGGCCAAGGTCTCTGCGCTGCTGCTGCCGGGCATTGGCACCGTCGATCACCTGAAGATGGCCCACGGCCTGGGCGTGCACACCATCCGTGTGGCCACGCACTGCACCGAGGCCGACGTGAGCGAGCAGCACATCACCATGGCGCGCAAGCTGGACATGGACACGGTGGGCTTTCTGATGATGGCGCACATGAACGACGCGGCCGGTCTGGTCAAGCAGGCCAGGCTGATGGAAGGCTATGGCGCCAACTGCATTTACGTCACCGATTCGGCCGGCTACCTGCTGCCCGACCAGGTGACCGAGCGCATTGCCGCCGTGCGTGCAGCGCTGAAGCCCGAGACCGAGCTGGGCTTTCACGGCCACCACAACCTGGCCATGGGCGTGGCCAACTCCATCGCCGCCATCCAGGCTGGTGCCAACCGCATTGACGCCGCCGCTGCAGGTCTGGGCGCCGGTGCGGGCAACACGCCGCTGGAAGTGCTGGTGGCCGTGCTCGACCGCATGGGCATCGATACCGGCGTGGACGTCTGGAAGATCCAGGACGTGGCCGAAGACCTGGTGGTGCCGCTGATGGACTTCCCCATCCGCATCGACCGCGATGCGCTCACGCTGGGCTACGCCGGCGTGTACGGCAGCTTCCTGCTGTTTGCCAAGCGCGCCGAAAAGAAATACGGCATTCCCGCGCGCGACCTGCTGGTCGAGCTGGGCCGCCGCGGCATGGTCGGCGGCCAGGAAGACATGATCGAAGACACCGCCCTCACCATGGCGCGCGCACGCGGCCTGACCGTCAACGCCTGATTGGAGCTACACCTATGGCACTCGCACAAGACACCATCGCACAGCTGGCCGAGCACCTCGAAAACTGCCAGCTGCAGGCGAAAGACACCCCCAAGATCACCGACGCCCATCCCGACATGGACTGGGACGACGCCTACGCCATTCAGGACGCCATCCTGGCGCGCAAACTGGCACGCGGCGCGCGCGTGGTGGGCCTGAAGGCGGGCCTGACCTCGCACGCCAAGATGCGCCAGATGGGCGTGACCGACCCGGTGTTCGGCTTTCTGGTCGATGAATACGTGGTGCCTGAAGGCGCCACCGTCAACACCGCGGAGCTGATCCACCCCAAGGTGGAGCCCGAGATCGCCTTCGTGCTCAAGCACGCGCTCAAGGGGCCGGGCTGCCACATCGGCGCCGTGCTGGCGGCAACCGACTTCGTGCTGCCCGGCATCGAGGTCATCGACAGCCGCTACCGCGACTTCAAGTTTGACCTCAAGAGCGTGGTGGCCGACAACACCTCGGCCTCGCGCTTCGTGGTCGGCGGGCGTGCGCTGCGTCCCGAAGACGTGGACCTGCGCACCGTGGGCATCGTGCTGGAAAAGAACGGTGAGCCCGTCGCCCTGGGCGCCGGCGCCGCCGTGCTGGGCCACCCGGCGGCGGCGATTGCCATGCTGGCCAACCACCTGGGCCGCCGCGGCCAGGAGATACCGGCCGGCAGCCTGATTCTGTCGGGCGGCGCCACCGAGGCCGTGGCCGTGGCCGCGGGCGACAGCGTCTGCCTGCGCGTGCAGGGCATGGGCAGCGTCTCGCTGCGCTTTGCCTGAGGGGCCGCGTCGCCCCTTTTTTGATGCAACCACAACGATAACTGGAGACAGCGCATGCAACGACGTGACTTCATGACCGCAGGCGCGCTGGCCGCGCTGGGCGCAACCCTGCCCGGCGCCGCCTGGGCGCAGTCGGCCTACCCGACCAGGCCTGTGCGCCTGATCGTGCCCTTTCCGCCCGGCGGGCCGACAGACATCATGGGCCGCACGGCCGCCAAGGCCATGGGCGACCAGCTGGGCCAGCAGTTCGTGGTGGAAAACAAGGCCGGCGCGGGCGGCAACATCGGCACCGACGCGGTGGCCAAGTCCGCGCCGGACGGCTACACCATCGGCCTGTCGGCCATCAGCAGCCTGGCGATTGCGCCGCACCTGTATGCCAGCGTGCCGTTCAATGTCGAGAAAGATTTTGTGCCGATCTCGCTGGTGGGCACCACGCCTTGCGCGCTGGTCATCAATCCGTCGGCACCTTTCTCCGACTTCAAGGGCATGGTGGCCTATGCCAGGGCCAACCCCGGCAAGCTCAGCTACGCCACGTCGGGCATCGGCACCAGCAACCACCTGGCGGCCGAGCTGCTGCAGTCGGTGGCGGGTATCAAGCTGACCAACGTGCCGTACAAGGGCTCCAGCCAGATCGTGCCGGACCTGCTGTCGGGCACGGTGCTGATGAGCATGGAAAGCTCGCTGGCCACCACCTTGCAGCATGTCAGGGCAGGCAAGCTCAAGGCCATCGCGGTCACATCGCAACAGCGCACCAGGGCCCTGCCCCATGTGCCGACGATCGCCGAGTCCGGCTACCCCGGCTTTGAGGTGGAGACCTGGTTTGGCCTGATCGCGCCCGCCGGCACACCCGCAGCCATCGTCCAGAAGCTGCAGGCTGCCTGGGCCGCCGGCTCTGCCGCCCCCGAAGCGCAGACCGCGTTTGACAACATCTCCGGCAACCTGCGCGTCACCACGCCGCAGCAGTTTGCCGAGTTCATCCGCACCGAAAACCGCCGCTGGGGCGACCTGATCCGCAAGAACGGCATCAAGGCGGAATAAACCCCTTTTTCACAGACGGACACACCATGCCATTCGCACAGATCTACATTATCGAAGGCCGCACCGAGGAGCAGAAAAAGGCTGTCATCGAGAAGGTGACCCAGGCCCTCGTCGATGCAGTGGGCGCGCCGCCCGCCAACGTGCGCGTCTGGATCCACGATGTTCCCAAGGAAAACTGGGGCATCGCGGGCGTCAGCGCCAAGGAGCTGGGCCGGTAAGCCTCTTGCGGCAAAAATAGCATTCAGCGCTTATCCAGCAAGCGCTGAATGCTATCAGGTTGATAGTGGACGGATTCAGGTATTGCCCACATAGGGGTTGCTGCGCCGCTCGCGCCCAAAGGTGCTTTCCGGCCCGTGGCCGGGAATGAACACCGTCTGGTCGCCCATGGGCCACAGCCGCTGGGTAATGCTGTCTATCAGCTGCTGGTGGTTGCCGCCCGGAAAGTCGGTGCGGCCGATGCTGCCCGCAAACAGCACGTCGCCCACGAATGCGCGGTCGATCTGCGGCGCGTGGAACACCACATGGCCGGGGGTGTGTCCGGGGCAATGGCGCACGCTCACAGTCTCGTGGCCAATGGCGACGGTGTCGCCGTCATGCAGCCAGCGTGTGGGCGTGAAGGGCAGCGCCGGCGCAAAGCCGAACATGACGCTTTGCTGCGCCAGGCCGTCAATCCAGTATTGATCGCCCTCATGCGGGCCCATGATGGGCAGTTGCAGCCGCTGCGCCAGCTCGCCCGTGCCGCCCGCGTGGTCGATATGGGCGTGCGTGAGCCAGATGGCCTTCAGGTGCAGGCCCAGGCGCTGCACTTCGGCCAGCAGCACATCCAGGTCGCCCCCGGGGTCGATGACGGCGGCATCCATGGTCTGGTCGCACCAGACGATGGAGCAGTTTTGCTGAAACGGGGTGACGGGAACGGTGTGGTAGTGCAGCATGCGGCAATTGTCGCCCGGCGCCGGATCGTCGGCGCCGTGGCGCGTTGCTTATTCAAAAACAATAGCTGCCAGCGCTTGTTAAACAAGCGCTGGAGGCATATTTCATGCAAAACGCATGTCGTCCGCCTGCAGCGCGGGTGCGATGGCCTCGCGCACATTGCGCACATGCTGCATGCCGGCGGCGTCGGCCGCGGCTGCGTCACCGGCCAGGATGGCCTGGCACATGGCCTGGTAGTCGCGCATGCGCACCTGCTGCAGCGTGGCGGGGCGGTGCTGGGCATAGACGATGGGCATGTGGATGGAGGGCAGCAGGCGGCGCAGCTCGCGGCTGCCGCTGGTGGCCAGCAGCGCGCGGTACAAGGCGCGTCGGGCGCTGGCAAAGCGGTCTGCATCCTGGCTGCGGTCGGCTTCGTGCAGTTGCTGTAGCGCCGCCTCGATGGGGGCGGGCGGTGCTCCCGCGGCAATCGCCCGCGCCGCGCTGCGCGCCAGCAGGCCGGTCATGCGCTCGGCCACGTCCAATACTTCCAGCGTTTCTTGCGCCGAAAGGCTGCGTATGGCGGCGCCCTTGTTGCGGTGCAAATCGACCAGTCCCTGCGCGGCCAGGCGCTGCAGTGCCTCGCGCACCGACGCGCGGCTGACGCCGAACTGCGCGGCCAGATCCACCTCGACCAGCCGCTGCCCGGGCACCAGGCGCTGCTGCGCCAGCCCCTGCACGATGCCGTGGAACACCGCGTCGGCGGCGGTCACGGGGGCGATTTCGGGAGCGTCGTCAGCGGGCTCGGGCGGCAGGGTGGGCAACATGGGCGGGCGGCAGGAGGGAGGACAAACATTATCACAGCGTGACAGGGCTTGTTTCCAATATTGTCTGACAATATCATCTGCAACGCGCCAGGCGTTCTGGCGCTTCATTTCAAAGAGGCCCTGCATGGACTTTTCCCTCTCCCCCGAGCTGCTCGCCTTGCGCGACAAGGTGCGGCAATTCATCGCCGAACAGGTGATTCCGCTGGAAAACGACGGGCGCCAGTCGCACCACGGCCCCGATGAGGCGCTGCGCAACGAGCTGGTGTCGCGTGCCAGGGCGGCCGGGCTGCTCACGCCCCACGCCTCGCGCGACATGGGCGGGCTGGGGCTGTCGCATGTCGCCAAGGCCGTGGTGTTTGAAGAGGCGGGCTACTCCTGGCTGGGCCCCACGGCGCTCAACATTCACGCGCCGGACGAGGGCAACATCCACCTGATGGAAGAGGTGGCCACGCCCGCGCAAAAAGAGCGCTGGCTGCGCGGCCAGGTGGCGGGCGACTGGCGCTCGTGCTTCGCCATGACCGAGCCCGCGCCCGGCGCCGGGGCCGATCCGTCCATGCTGGCCACCACGGCCGTGCGGGATGGCGACGACTACGTGATCAACGGCCGCAAGTGGTTCATCACCGGCGCAGAAGGAGCGCACTACGCCATCGTCATGGCGCGCATGGAGGACGGTTCGGCCACCATGTTCCTGACCGACATGGACAAGCCCGGCATCGTGCTGGAGCGCAACATGGACGCCATGGACAGCTGCTTTACAGGCGGCCACGGCGTGCTGCGCTTTGACAACCTGCGCGTGCCCGCCAGCGATGTGCTGGGCGAGGTGGGCAAGGGCTTTCGCTACGCCCAGGTGCGCCTGGCGCCCGCGCGCCTCACGCACTGCATGCGCTGGCTGGGCCAGGCACGCCGCGCGCACGACACGGCGCTGGCATACGCCCGCAAGCGCCACGCCTTTGGCAAGCCGCTGGCCGAACACGAGGGCGTGGGCTACATGCTGGCCGACAACGACATGGACCTGCACACCGCGCGCCTGCACATCTGGCACACCGCATGGATGCTGGACCAGGGCGAGAAGTGCAACTTCGAATCGAGCCGCGCCAAGGTGGTCTGCTCCGAGGCCGAATGGCGCGTGGTGGATCGCAGCGTGCAGATTCTGGGCGGCCAGGGCGTGACGGGCGAGACGCCGGTGATGCGCATCTTCACCGACATGCGGGCCTTTCGCATCTACGACGGCCCGAGCGAGGTGCACCGCTGGAGCATGGCGCGCAAGCTCGTGCACATGGCCGAGAAGGCCGCCGCAGCCAAGGAGGTGGCATGAGCGATGCATTGACGCCCTTTCGCCTGGACGGCCGCGTGGTGCTGGTCACCGGCGCATCGAGTGGCCTGGGCCAGCATTTCGCGCGGCTGCTGGCTTCGGTGGGCGCTCGCGTAGCCGTCGCCGCACGCCGGGCCGACAAGCTGCAGGGCGTGGTGGATGACATCGCCGCCGCGGGCGGCGAGGCGCGGGCGTTCACGCTGGACGTGACGGACGCCGCCAGCGTGCGCGCGTGCCTGGACGCCGTGGGCGCCTGGGGCGTGCCCGATGTGGTCATCAACAACGCGGGCGTCACGGTGACGCGCCCGCTGCTGGAGCAGACCGAAGAAGACTTCGACCAGGTGCTGGACACCAACCTCAAGGGCTGCTGGCTTGTCGCCACCGAGGCGGCGCGCCGCATGGTGGCCGCGGGCAAGGGCGGCGCGATCGTCAATGTGGCTTCCATCCTGGGCGAGCGCGTGGCGGGCGGCGTGGCGCCGTATGCAATCTCCAAGGCCGGCGTGGTCCAGGCCACCAAGGCCATGGCGCTGGAGCTGGCGCGCCACCGCATCCGCGTGAACGCGCTGCTGCCCGGCTACGTGGTGACCGACCTGAACCGCGACTTCCTCACCAGCGAGGCGGGCGACAAGCTGCGCAGCCGCATCCCCAGCCGGCGCTTTGGCGAGCTGACGGACCTGGACGGGCCGCTGCTGTTGCTGGCGTCCGACGCCGGCGCCGCCATGTCGGGCGCCACGGTGGCGGTCGACGGCGCGCACCTGGTGAGTTCGCTATGAGCGGGGCATCCACTTCTTTGCCGCTGGACGCGCTGGGCGACTACCTGCGCGCGCAGGGCCTGGCGGGCACGGGGCCGCTCGCGGCCACGGTACTGGCGGGCGGGCAGTCCAACCCCACCTTTCGCATCACCACGGCGGAAGGCCGCATTTACGTGCTGCGCAAGAAGCCCCCGGGGGCGCTGATCGCATCGGCCCACGCCATCGACCGCGAGTACCGCGTGATGCGCGCGCTGCAGGACACGGCCGTGCCCGTGCCGCGCATGCTGGCCTACTGCGACGATGCGGCGCTGCTGGGCACGCCGTTCTACGTGATGGAGTTTCTGCAGGGCCGTGTGCTCATGGACCAGTCGCTGCCCGGCATGGACCCGGCCGAGCGCACCGCCATCTACCGCGAGATGAACCGCGTGATCGCCGCGCTGCACGCCGTGGACTACGCCGCCGTGGGCCTGGCCGACTACGGCAAACCTGGCAACTACGTGGGCCGCCAGGTCGCGCGCTGGTCGCGCCAGTGCCGCGAGGCCACGGTGCCCGTCACGCCGGCGATGGAGCGGCTCATGGACTGGTTGCCCCAGCACCTGCCGCAGGACGACGAGACCACGCTGGTGCATGGCGACTACCGCCTGGACAACCTCGTGTTCCACCCCAGCGAGCCGCGCGTGATCGGCGTGCTGGACTGGGAGCTGTCCACGCTGGGCCACCCGCTGGCCGACCTGGCCTACCAGTGCATGGCCTGGCGCATCCCGCCCACCCTGTGGCGCGGCATCGGCGGGCTCGATCTCGCGGCGCTGGGCATCCCTCAGGAAAGCGAGTACGTGGGCTGGTACGAGCAGGCCACCGGACGCCAGGCGGCGGAGCACTGGGACTTCTACCTGGCCTACAACCTGTTCCGCATGGCGGCCATCCTGCACGGCATCGCCCAGCGGGCGCAGGACGGCAATGCCGCGGCCGCCGATGCGGTGGAGACGGGCGCCAAGGCCGGACCGCTGGCCGAACTGGGCTGGGAGGCGGCGCAGCGCTACATGGCCGGGCGCCAGTAAGCAGGTCGCTATGAAAATAGCAGCTGTTCGCGCTGGATATGTAAGCTTCTCCATGCGAAAACGCACGGAAAACGCCGAACACCCGGCGCGAATAGCTCCTGAATTCAGAGCGACAGTTCGTACCCGACGGTGATGGGCGCGTGGTCGCTGAACTTCTGCGCCTTGTAGATTTCCTCGGTACGCGCGAGCGCCGCGATGGCGGGCGTCGCCAGGTGGTAGTCCAGGCGCCACCCCACGTTGTTGGCATAGGCCTGCCCGCGGTTGCTCCACCACGTGTAGCAAGCGTCCGTGGTCTCTGGCTGTAACTGACGGTAAACGTCCACCAGGCCGCCCGTAGGCTCAGAGATGTGTAACAACTTTGTCATCCAGGCGCGCTCCTCGGGTAAAAAGCCGCTGTTCTTCTGGTTGCTGCGCCAGTTCTTCAGGTCGATCTGCTGGTGGGCAATGTTGATGTCGCCGCACAGGATGAACTCCCGCTCGGCCTTCAGCCGCATGAGGTGCGGATGGAATTCCTCCAGGAAGCGGAACTTGGCCAACTGGCGCTCCTCGCCCGAGGAGCCGCTGGGGAAGTAGGCGCTGATGATGGACAGGCGCCGCGCGGGGGTGTCAAAGCGCAGTTCCACGTAGCGCCCCTCGGTGTCGAACTCGCTGGAGCCGTAGCCGATGACCACGTCGCTGGGCTCGTGGCGGGCATAGATGCCCACGCCGGAGTAGCCCTTCTTCACCGCAAAATGAAAGTAGCCCTTCAGGCCGGCCAGCTCCTCGAAACGCCCCTGCATGTCCGCAGACTGGGCCTTGATTTCCTGTACGCAAATACAATCCGGCCGGCTTTGGGCAATCCATGCCTCGACCCCTTTGGACGTGGCTGAGCGGATGCCGTTGAGGTTGAGACTGGTTAATTTGAACAAGGATGCATCCATGGTGACAGACAGCGCGCAGACGGTGGAACAAGGGGCGAGCCAAGCCCGCCTGGCGCAGGATTTCGTGCGGTTTGCTGTGGATTCAGGGGTGCTGCGCTTTGGTGAATTCAAGACCAAGGCAGGCCGCTTGAGCCCGTATTTCTTCAACGCCGGTCTGTTCGACGACGGCGCCAAGCTCGGGCGGCTGGCGCAATTCTATGCACAAGCCCTGATGGCCAGCGGCGTCGAGTTCGACATGGTCTTCGGCCCCGCCTACAAAGGCATTCCGCTGGCCGCCACGGTGGCGGTGGAGCTGGCGCGGCTGGGCAAGAACGTGCCCTTTGCCTACAACCGCAAAGAGGCCAAGGACCATGGCGAGGGCGGCACGCTGGTGGGCGCGCCGCTGCAGGGCAAGGTGCTCATCATCGACGACGTGATGAGCGCCGGCACCGCCGCGCGCGAGTCCATCGCGCTGATCCGCGCCGCGGGTGCCACGCCGCATGCCATTGCGATCGCCCTCGACCGCCAGGAGAAGGCCACCGAGAATGGACAGGACGTGGACCACAGCGCCGTGCAGTACGTGCGCCGTGAACTGGGCATGCAGGTTTGTGCTATCGCCAAGCTGGCAGACTTATTGCAATACCTATCGGCGGGTGGCGGCGATACGCAGATGCGCGAGCACCACGAGCGGGTGCTGGCCTATCGCCAGCGCTACGGTGTGAACGACTGAAAACAACGGCAGCGGCCAGGAGGGCAGGGGTTTTGAAAGCAGGCACACGACACGCGGGCTGGTTCATGGCAGGAGCAACCGCAGCGCTGGGCCTGTTGACCCCGGTCGCCTGGGCGCAGCCGAAGCCGCCGCAAGAGGTGTACACCTGTATCGACAAAACCGGCAGGCGCATCACCGCCGACCGCCCCATCGCCGACTGCGTGGACCGCGAGCAGCGCATCCTGGACCATACGGGGGCCGAGCGACGCCGCATCGGCCCCACGCTGACCGAACACGAGCGCGCCGCGTTGGAAGTGCAGCGCCGCAAGGAGGCGCAGGAGCGCGCGCGCATTGCCGAAGAGCGCCGCCGCGAGCGCGTGCTGATGGCGCGCTACCCCGACGAGGCGGCCCACCAGGTTGAGCGCGAGGCCGCCCTCGTGCAGGTGGACGAGGTCATGGCCGTAGCCCGCAAGCGCATCCAGGAACTGCAGGTCGAGCGCAAGCGCATTGACGGCGAGATGGAGTTCTACCGCCGCGACCCGCTCAAGGCGCCGATGAAGCTGCAGCGCCAGATCGCCGAGAACGATGAGGCCGTGGCCGAGCAGCAGCGCTTTTTGACCGCGCAGGACCAGGAAAAGCGCCGCATCCACCAGCGCTTCGACGCCGAACTGGCCCAGCTGCGCCAGTTATGGGCGGCCCAGCGCGCGGCGGCGTCGCAACTGGTGCCGCCGCAGTCCACGCTCGTATCGCCCGGCGCCTCGCGCTGAGACGGCACACAAAAAAGGCTCCACCGGGAGCCTTCTTTTTTGATAGCTGCCAGCGCTTGACTGGCCAGCGTTTCAGGCCAATTTGGCCTTCAGCAAGTCGTTGACCTGCTGGGGATTCGCCTTGCCCTTGCTGGCTTTCATCACCTGGCCTACGAGGGCGTTGAAGGCCTTGTCCTTGCCGGCCTTGTACTGTTCCACGTTGGCGGCGTTGGCGGCGATCACCTCATCGATGATCTTCTCCAGCGCGCCCGTATCGTTCATCTGCTTGAGGCCCTTGGCCTCGATCACGGCGTCCACGTCATGGCCTTCGCCGCTCCACAAGGCTTCGAATACCTGGCGAGCGGCGTTGTTGCTGATGGTGCCGTCGTTGATGCGGCCGATGAGCGCCGCCAGTTGGGCGCTGTTCACCTTGGCCTGCTCCACACCGATCTCCTCGGCATTCAGGCGGCGCGAGATCTCGCCCATCACCCAGTTGGAGGCGAGCTTGGGCTGGCCGCAGCCCTTGGCGGCGTCCTCGAAATAGGCCGCCATGGCCTGGCTCTGCGTGAGCGTGGTGGCGTCGTACTCGGGCAGGCCGTACTGCTGCACGAAACGCGCGGCCATCGCGCGCGGCAGCTCGGGCATCTGGGCCCTGATGTCGTCGATCCACGGCGCGGCGATGCGCAGCGGCGGCAGGTCGGGGTCGGGAAAGTAGCGGTAGTCGGCCGCGTCTTCCTTGGTGCGCATGGCGCGCGTCTCGCCCGTGTCGGGGTCGAACAGCACGGTGGCCTGCTGGATCGCGCGGCCATCCTCGATCTCCTCGATCTGCCAGCGGATCTCGTAGTCGATCGCCTGCTGCATGCTCTTGAAGCTGTTGAGGTTCTTGATCTCACGGCGCGTGCCCAGGGGCTGGCCGGGCTTGCGCACCGAGACGTTGGCGTCGCAGCGGAAGCTGCCCTCCTGCATGTTGCCGTCGCAGATGCCGATCCAGGTCACGATCTTGTGCAGTTCCTTGGCGTAGGCCACGGCTTCTTCGCTGCTGCGGATGTCGGGCTCGGTCACGATCTCCAGCAGCGGCGTGCCCGCGCGGTTCAGGTCGATGCCCGACTGGCCCCCTCCACCCAATGAGGAGTCCTCGTGCAGCGACTTGCCCGCGTCTTCCTCCAGGTGGGCGCGCACCAGGCGCACGGTCTTCTTCTCATCGCCCAGATAGAAGGAGACTTCGCCGCCTTGCACCACCGGGATCTCGAACTGGCTGATCTGGTAGCCCTTGGGCAGATCCGGGTAGAAGTAATTCTTGCGCGCAAAAATGCTCTCTGGCGCAATGTGGGAGCCAAGGGCCAGTCCCAATTTGATAGCGCAGGCGACAGCCTCGCGGTTCATCACCGGCAGGGTGCCGGGCAGCGCCAGGTCCACGGCGCAGGCCTGGGTGTTGGGCTCGGCGCCAAAGGCGGTGCTGGCGCGGCTGAAGATCTTGCTGCGGGTGGCGAGCTGGGCGTGGGTCTCGAAGCCGATGACGACTTCGTAGCCCTGGATGAGTTTCGCGGTCATGGTCAGATGCCCTCCGGCGCACGGAGGTGGAAGTCGGTCGCCTGCTGCAGGCGGTGCGCGGCGTTCAGCAGGCGGCCCTCCTGGAAGTAGTTGCCGATGAGCTGCAGGCCCACGGGCATGCCGCCCGCGCCAAAGCCGGCGGGCACGCTCATGCCGGGCAGGCCGGCCAGCGACGCGGGCAGGGTGAAGATGTCGGCCAGGTAGTCGGCCAGCGGGTCGTTGCCGTGCTCGCCGAGCTTCCAGGCCACGCTGGGCGCCACGGGGCCGGCGATCAGGTCGCAATCCTTGAAGGCGTTCTGGAAGTCGTCCGCGATCATGCGGCGGATCTTCTGCGCCTGCAGGTAGTAGGCGTCGTAGTAGCCGTGCGAGAGCACGTAGGTGCCGATCATGATGCGGCGCTTGACCTCGTCGCCGAAGCCTTCGGCGCGGGTCTTCTTGTACATGTCCACCAGATCGGCGTAGTCCTTGGCACGGTGGCCGAACTTCACGCCGTCAAAGCGCGAGAGGTTGGACGACGCCTCGGCCGGCGCAATGATGTAGTACACGGGGATCGACAGCTCCGTGCGCGGCAGGCTGATGGGCACCAGCTTGGCGCCGAGCTTCTCGTACTCCTTCAGTGCCGCATCGACAGCGGCGCGCACGTCGCCCGCCAGGCCGTCGCCGAAGAACTCGGCCGGGATGCCGATGCGCAGGCCGTCGATGGAGTCATTCAGCTGGGCGCTGAAATCCTCGGCCGGCACGTCCAGGCTGGTGGAGTCGCGGTCGGGGTCGGGGCCGCACATGGCCGACAGCAGCAGCGCGCAATCCTCGGCCGAGCGGGCCATCGGGCCAGCCTGGTCCAGGCTGGAGGCGAAGGCGATCATGCCGTAGCGGCTGGCGCGGCCGTAGGTGGGCTTGATGCCGGTGACGCCGCAAAACGATGCCGGCTGGCGGATGGAACCGCCGGTGTCCGTGCCGGTGACGGCCGGCGCCAGGCGCGCGGCCACGGCCACGGCGCTGCCGCCCGAGGAGCCGCCGGGGATGCGGCTGGTGTCCCAGGGGTTGCGCACCGGTGCGGGGGCGTCGTAGCCCACGGGCGCCACGGCGGAGTTTTCGTTGGCCGAGCCCATGGCGAACTCGTCGCAGTTGAGCTTGCCCAGGGTTACGCAGCCGGCATCGGCCAGACGAGTGACCACGGTGGCGTCGAACGGCGACTGGTAACCGGCCAGCATCTTCGAGCCGGCGGTGCTGGGGAAGTCGCGGGTGACGAAGATGTCCTTGTGCGCGATTGGCACGCCGGCCAGCGGGGCAGCCGTGCCGGCGGCGAGGGCCGCGTCCTGCGCGCGGGCCTGCGCCAGGGTGGTGTCCTCGTTCATGGCGACGTAGGCGCCCAGGTTCTGGTGCTGGCGTGCGCGGGCCAGGAAATGCTGCGCGGCCTCGACGGCCGAGACCTGTTTGCTGCGCAGTGCGCTGGTCAGCTGTGCGATGCCCAGGTCGTGGAGTTCGGAGGAGGGGGTGTTGCTCATGCTGTCGTCCTCACTCGATGACCTTGGGCACCAGGAACAGGCCGCGCTCGACGGCCGGCGCGCTGCGCTGGTTGGCCTCGCGCTGGTCGGGCTCGCTGGCCACGTCCTCGCGCAGGCGCAGCTCCACATCCCGCACCACCGCCACCGGGTGCGACAGGGGGGCGATGCCATGGGTATCCACAGCCTGCATCTTCTCGACGATGCCGAAAAAACCGTTGAGTTGCGTGAGCATGCGCTCACTTTCGCCGGGGCTCAGTTCGAGCCGGGCCAGATTGGCGATGCGGCCGATATCCTGGGGTGTCAGTGCCATAGGGAAGAGGGACGGGCGGAAACCAGATGTAAAGCGGTTTTCCGGGCTCCGCCAGGGGGAGTTATTCACAGGGGATGCGTTATTATCCCGGCTTTGCCGCTAGACCTCCATATTGCCGGTCATTGTGCGAAAAAAGCCAACAAACACCCCCGTAATATCCGGCGACGGCAGGCCGACGTGCATGCCGTGCCTGAGAGGACCCCTGCATGTTCGGAGCTTTCCGTCGGTACTTCTCCACCGACCTGGCCATTGACCTTGGCACAGCCAACACCCTGATTTTCGCCCGCGACAAGGGCATCGTGCTCGACGAGCCCTCCGTCGTCGCCATCCGCCACGAGGGCGGCCCGCACGGCAAGAAAGTGATCCAGGCCGTGGGCCACGAGGCCAAGGCCATGCTGGGCAAAGTGCCTGGCAACATCGACGCCATCCGCCCGATGAAGGACGGCGTGATTGCCGATTTCGTGATCACCGAGCAGATGATCAAGCAGTTCATCAAGATGGTGCATCCCCGCTCGGTGCTCACGCCCAGCCCGCGCATCATCATCTGCGTGCCCTGCGGCTCCACCCAGGTGGAGCGCCGCGCCATCAAGGACGCGGCCGAAGCGGCCGGCGCCACCGCCGTGTACCTGATCGAAGAGCCCATGGCCGCCGGTATCGGCGCGGGCCTGCCGGTATCCGAGGCCTCTGGCTCCATGGTGGTGGACATCGGCGGCGGCACCACCGAGGTCGGCGTGATCTCGCTGGGCGGCATGGTCTACAAGGGCAGCGTGCGCGTGGGTGGCGACAAGTTCGACGAATCCATCATCAATTACATCCGCCGCAACTACGGCATGCTGATCGGCGAGCCGACGGCCGAGGCCATCAAGAAGAACATCGGCTCTGCCTTCCCCGGCTCCGAGGTCAAGGAGATGGAGGTCAAGGGCCGCAACCTCTCCGAGGGCGTGCCGCGCAGCTTCACCATCTCGTCCAACGAGGTGCTGGAGGCCCTGACCGAGCCGCTCAACCAGATCGTCTCCGCCGTCAAGAACGCGCTGGAGCAGACCCCGCCGGAGCTGGGCGCCGACATTGCCGAGCGCGGCATGATGCTCACCGGCGGCGGCGCGCTGCTGCGCGACCTGGACCGCTTGCTGGCCGAGGAAACCGGCCTGCCCGTATTGGTGGCCGAGGAGCCCCTGACCTGCGTGGTGCGCGGCTGCGGCATTGCGCTGGAGCGCATAGACCGCCAGGGCAGCATCTTCACCAGCGACTGAGCCCGAACCGCGCCTGACGAGCTGTCCGCATGCCACAGGGAACCCTGGACCGTTCGGCGCCGACGCTGTTCAAGCAGGGGCCATCGCCGCTCTCCCGCCTCACCCTCTACAGCGCCCTGGCGCTGTTTTTGATGGTGGCGGACGCACGCTTTCACCTGACAGAGCCGCTGCGCAAGGCCGTCTCCACGGCGCTGTACCCGCTGCAATGGCTGATGCTGCAGCCGGTGGAGTTCGCGGACAAGGGGGCTGGATACTTCCAGTCGCTGCAGGCCGCGCAGCAGGGCATGGACGACGCGCAGCGCACCATGGCGCAAATGGCGGTGCGCGCCGGCGAGGCCGAGCAGCTGCTGCGCGAGAACGCCGAGCTGCGCCAGTTGCTGGCACTGCGCGAGCGCCTGACCACCGAGGCCACGGCCGCGCAAGTGATTTATGACACGGCAGACCCCTATACGCGGCGTGTGATGGTGGACCGTGGGCAGCTGGCAGGCGTGGAGCCGGGCTCGCCGGTGATGGATGCCTCGGGGGTGCTGGGGCAGGTCACACGCGTGTTCCCCATGCTCAGCGAAGTCACGCTGCTCATCGACCGCGACCAGGCCATTCCTGTGCTCAACCTGCGCACCGGTGCACGCAGCGTGGCCTACGGCGACCCGGTGGCCGGGCATGGCGGAGGCATGGAGCTGCGCTTCACGCCGGGCAATGCGGATGTGCAGGAAGGCGACCTGCTCACCACCAGCGGCGTGGACGGCCTGTACCCCGCGGGCCTGCCGGTTGCGCGCGTGCTGCGCGTGGAGCGGCGTGCCGACTCCGCCTTTGCGCGCATCTACTGCGCTCCCGTGGCGCAGATGTACGGAGCGCGCCATGTGATGGTGCTCAAGCCGGTGGTGGCCGACCTGCCGCCGCGCCCCGAACCCGAGCCGGCGGCGCCCAAGCGCGGAGGCCGCAAATGATCATGCCCAAGGGCCAGCAGCTGCTGCTGCCCGTGAACCCGGTCTTCATCGCTGCCAGCCTGGTGGCCGCGCTGGCGCTGAACATGCTGCCACTGGGCCGCGTGGTCTGGACGCCCGACTGGGTCATGGTGCTGCTCGTGTTCTGGGGCATGCACCAGCCGCAGCGCGTGGGGCTGGGGGTGGCTTTCCTCATGGGGCTGTGCCTGGATGTGTACCAGTCTGCCTTGCTGGGCCAGCATGCGCTGGTGTACTGTCTGCTGATGTTCGGCGCGCAATACACGCACCGCCGGCTGCTGTGGTTCGGCCCGCTGCTGCAGGCGCTGCAACTGCTGCCGTTGTTCTTTGCGGCCCATGCGCTTGAACTGCTGCTGCGCGTAGCCATCGGCGGGGGCATCCTGCCGGGTTTCGAAGGCCTGGTGGCACCGCTGCTGGAGGCCACCCTCTGGCCGCTGGCCAGCTGGGTGCTGCTGGCGCCCCAGCGCCGCCCGCCCGACCGCGATGAAAACCGGCCGCTGTGAGCGCGCAGGGGTGAAGGGCCGCTGCGGATGACCGAACTGCGCAATGCCGAGGCCGATGTCTGGCACTTTCGCCTGCGCGTGTTCGTCGTGGGCGTGGTGGTGCTGCTGGCATTCCTGCTGATCGTCGCGCGCCTGGTGGTGCTGCAGGTGGTGCGCCACGAGGACCTCGCGGACCAGGCCGAGAGCAACCGCACGGCGGTCGTGCCCATCGTGCCCAACCGCGGCCTCATCCTGGACCGCAACGGCGTGGTGCTGGCCACCAACTACTCGGCATACACGCTGGAGATCACGCCCTCGCGGACCATGGACCTGGAGGCGACGATCGACGCGCTGGCCGAGGTCGTGGACATCCAGCCGCGCGACCGGCGCCGCTTCAAGCGTCTGCGCGAGGAGTCGCGCAGCTTCGACTCCCTGCCCATTCGCACACGGCTGTCGGACGAAGAGGTGGCGCGCTTTGCGGCGCAGCGCTACCGCTTCCCCGGCGTGGACATCAAGGCGCGGCTGTTTCGCAACTACCCGCTGGGCGAGGTGGCGAGCCACGCCATCGGCTACATCGGCCGCATCAACCAGCGCGAAAAGGAGCGCATCGAGGACTCGGACGATGCGGCCAACTACCGCGGCACGGACTACATCGGCAAGCTGGGGGTGGAGCAGAGCTTCGAATCCACGCTCCACGGCCAGACGGGGTTCGAGCGCATGGAGACCTCGGCCGGCGGGCATGCCGTGCGGCGCCTGAACAGCCACCCGGCGACGCCGGGCAACACGGTGATGCTGTCGCTGGACATCAAGCTGCAAAAGCTGATCGAAGATATGTTCGGCGAGCGCCGCGGCGCTCTGGTAGCGCTGGACCCGCGCAACGGCGAGGTGCTGGCGCTGGTGTCCAAACCCACGTTCGACCCCAACCTGTTCGTCGAGGGTATCGACCAGGAAAACTGGCAGGCGCTCAACGAGTCCATCGACAAGCCGCTGCTCAACCGCGCGCTGCGCGGCACCTACCCTCCCGGCTCCACCTACAAGCCCTTCATGGCGCTGGCCGCGCTGGAGCTGGGCAAGCGCACGGCGGGGCAGGTGTTCAACGACCCGGGCTATTACAACTATGGCGGGCGCACCTTCCGCAGCCACGAAGGCGGCCTGGGCGGCGTGGACATGCACCGCGCCATCCAGTATTCGAGCAACACCTATTTCTATTCGCTGGCCGTGGAGATGGGTGTGGACGCCATCCACGACTTCATGAAGCCGCTGGGCTTCGGGCAGATCACCGGCATCGACCTCGGGGGCGAAGTGCGCGGCGTGCTGCCCAGCACCGAGTGGAAGCGCAACACCTACAAGCGCCCGGAGGCCAAGCGCTGGTACTCGGGCGAGACAGTGTCGCTGGGCATCGGCCAGGGCTACAACAACTTCACCATGCTGCAGCTGGCCGTGGCCGAGGCCACGCTGGCCAACGGCGGCACGCGCCACCGTCCGCACCTGATCAAGGCCGTGAAAGACCAGGTGGGCGGGCAGGTGACCGAGGTGCAGCAGCCCCCCGGCGAGCGCCTGGGCTACAACCCCAAGCATGTGGCGATCGTGAACAACGCGCTGATGGCCGTGAACCAGGCGGGCACGGGGCGGCGCGTGTTCGCGGGCGCGCCCTACACCTCGGCGGGCAAAACCGGTACGGCGCAGGCGGTGAGCCTGGGGCAGAACGTGCGGTACAACGCCAAGCTGCTGGAGGAGCACCAGCGCGACCACTCCCTGTTTGCCGCGTTCGCACCCGTGGAGGAGCCCCGCATCGCCGTGGCCGTGATCGTGGAGAACGCGGGTTTTGGCGCGGCGGCGGCGGCGCCCATCGTGCGCCGCGTGTTCGACTACTGGTTGCTGGGCCAGTACCCGAGCGAGCAAGACCTGGCGGCCGTCTCCAAGGGGCAGGCCGGTGCTCCCATGGGCACGCCGCGCAACGCGGCGGACGTGCCGCTCGCGATGCCCTGAGGGCTCTTGCGCCCGATCAGGGGGCCGAAGGACGCGCCAGTGCGCGCGGCGGCGGCAACTGGCTCACCACCAGGGCGGCCACGATCAGCGCCGCGCCCGCCAGGCCGGCCGCGCCCAGGCGCTCGCCGATCAGCACCCAGGCCGTGGCGGCGGCAAACACCGGCTCCAGCCCGAAGACGATGGCGCTGCGCATGGCATCCACGCGCTGCTGGCCCCAGGCCTGCAGCGTCACCACCAGCACGCTGGCCACCACGCCCAGGTAGGCCAGCGCCGTCAGCGCGTGCGCCGGCAGGTCCGCCAGGGCCTGCAGCGTCGTGGCGACCTCGCCGTGGCGCGCGAGCAGCAGGACGCTGGCCGCGGCGAACATCACCAGCGCCTGCACCGCCGCCATGCGTGTGGCGCGCAGCGGCCGGGCCGCCGTGCGGCGCGCGCATTCCTCCAGCGTGAGGATGTAGATGGCATAGAACAGCGTGCTGGCGAGCGTCAGCGTGTCGCCCAGGTTCCAGGGCTCGTTCTCGTGGAACATCAGCACCATGCCGGCCAACGCCATGGCGCAGGCCGCCCACAGCGCGGCGCCATAGCGCCGGCCCAGCACGGCCATGGCCAACAGCGGCACCACCAGCACGTTCAGCCCGGTGACGAACGCATTGCGGTTGCTGCTGGTGCGCGCCAGCCCCTCGATTTGCAGCCAGAACGCGAGGAACAGCAGGGCGCCCAGCAGCAGACCCCAGCGCAGTTCCGTGCGCCGCAGACCGCGCCACAGCGGCGCCAGGACCAGCAGCGCAATCGCGAAGCGGGCCCAGATGATCTGCAGCGCATCCAGGTGCGCGGACATCATCTTCATCGCGGGAAAGGTGGTGCCCCAGACGGCGACCACCAGCAGGAGGGCCAGCAGGCCCTGGCGTTTGGAACGCATGGCTTCTTCAAAAATGAGAGCTGTTGGCGCTTGTATCAAAAGGATTTCGATATGTTTTCATATCGAAACCAAAGTACATCAAGCGCTGGCAGCTATGGTTTTATAAGCGGCCGCACCGTGCCGCCCGGCGGGTCAGTGGCTCATGCGCCCGATGAAGGAGCGGATGCGGTCGTTGGCCGGGTTGGAGAAGAACTCGGCCGGCGGCGCATCGTGGGCAATGCAGCCCTGGTCGAAGAACATCACGCGGTCGGCCACCTCGCGCGCAAAGCCCATCTCGTGCGTGACCACGATCATCGTCATGCCGCCGCGCGCCAGCTCGCGCATCACGTCCAGCACCTCCTGCACCATCTCGGGATCGAGGGCACTGGTGGGCTCGTCGAACAGCATCACCTTCGGCGCCATGGCCAGCGCGCGCGCAATCGCCACGCGCTGCTGCTGGCCGCCCGACAACTGCCAGGGGTACTTGTGCGCATGGTCCTGCATGCCCACGCGCTTGAGCAGGGCCATGGCCTTGTCGTTGGCCTCGCGGCGCGACGTGTGGCGGATGCGGCGCGGCGCCAGCGTCACGTTGTCCAGCACCGTCATGTGGCCGAACAGGTTGAACTGCTGGAACACCATGCCCACCTCGCTGCGCTGCAGCTGCAGCGTGCGCGGGTCGTCGGTGACCTCCACGCCGTCGATGGTGATGCTGCCGCTGTCGTGCGGCTCCAGGCGGTTGATGGCGCGCAGCAGCGTGGACTTGCCCGAGCCCGAGGCGCCGATGATCACGGTGACCTCGCCCGTGCGGAACACGGTGGACACGCCCTTGAGCACCTCGTGGCTGCCGAAGGCCTTGCGCACGTCCTTGCACACGATGTAGGGATTGGCGGAAGCGGCGTGGCTCATTTCACACGCCCTTCGACGTCAAAGCGGTACTCGATGGCATGCGTGACCTGCGTCACCAGCGTGGTCAGGATCAGGTAGGTGATGGCCACCGTGGTCAGCGTGGCCACGGGCTGGAAGGTGGCGGACTGGATGCGGTTGCCCACGTTGGTCAGCTCCACCACGCCGATGGCGTACGCGAGCGACGAGTCCTTGAGCAGCGCCACGAAGTTGCTCACCAGCGGCGGCAGCGCGATCTTGAAGGCCTGGGGGAACACGACGTCGAAGAACACGTGCGTGCGCGACAGGCCGAGCGCGCGCGCGGCCTCGGTCTGCCCGCGCGGCACGGCCAGCAGGCCGGCGCGGATGGCCTCGGCGTTGTAGGCGCCCACGTTCAGGCCCAGCGCCACCACGGCGGCGGCGAAGTCGGGCAGGTTCAGGCCCGGCACCAGCACGGGCAGCGCGAAGTACACGAACAGGATCTGCACCAGCAGCGGCGTGCCGCGGATCGCCCAGATGTAGAAGCTGGCCACCCAGCGCAGCCAGGCCAGGCGCGAGGTGCGCGCCAGCGCCGCGGCGGTGCCCAGCAGCAGGCCCACGGTGCCGCTGACCAGCGTCAGGTACAGCGTGGTGAGCGCGCCTTCGGAGAAGAGCTCCGCGTTGGAGCCGATGGGCTCAGGAAAGAAGGAGAGGAACTGGCCGAGCAGGGCGAGGACCAGCGCCATCAACACCAAAGCCGCCACCAGCGTTGCATTGCTGCGCTGGGTGCGGCTCCAGTGTGCGGGCCAGAGAGCGAGAAGCATGGGCAAAGCGGGCCGGACCCGCAGGCCCGGCGCAGTCGGTTACTTGCAGGTGACGTCTTCTTGGAAGTACTTCTGGGAGATCTTGCCCACAGTGCCGTCGGCGATCGCTTCCTTCAGCGCCTTGTTCCAGGCGTCGGCCAGGCCCTGGTTGCCCTTGGAGACGGCGGCGGCCACCTGCTCCACGAACAGCATGTCGCCCGTGCGGAAGCCCGCCTTGGGCGCCTTGGCCAGCATTTCCTTGGCCACGAAGCGGTCGGTCACCCAGGCGTCCACACGCTTGGAAGCCAGGGCGTTGCGCGCGGCTTCGTCGGTGGGGAAGTTCTTCACGTCCTTCACGCCGGGCACCTTCTTCACGGCGTCCAGATAGGTGGTGCCGGTCTGCACGGCCACCACCTTGCCATTCAGGTCGGCGGCCTTGGCCACCTCGGGCTTCATCGACACGATGATGCCGCCCGAGCAGTAGTGCGGCAGCGTGAAGGTCACGGCCTTGGAGCGCTCGTCGGTGATGGCGTGCGAGGCGATCACCAGGTCCCAGCGGTCCTGGGCCAGGCCGGTCAGCAGCGCGTCGAAGCCGACGGTCTTCCACTCGTACTTCAGGCCCATCTTCTTGACCACGGCCTCGGCCACTTCGATCTCGTAGCCCGTGAGCTGCTTGCCCTTGAAGAAGTTGAACGGCGCGTACTGCCCCTCGGAGCCGAGGATGATGGTGCCGCTCTTCTGGATTTCTTCCAGGGGACGCGCCTGCACGACAACGGCGGCGCACAGCGCCACAGCAGTGGCCAGGGTCTTGAACATCTTCATAGGGAGTTCCTGCTTGCTTCAGGTACAAAAAATCCGGCATTGCGGATCACAAGCCGGAAACCAACGCCTGCGCAAGAAGCCCGGGTAAGGGCGGCGTCACGAGGCGGTCACATTATAGAGAGCGGCCCCTGGTGCGCCGCATTGACGCAAACCCGGGGGCCAGGGTCATTGCGGGCGCATCAGCGTGGACTTGCCGAACAGGCTCTCCAGCAGGTCCACGGCCAGCTCGGCCGTCTGGTTGCGCACGTCCAGCGCAGGGTTCAGCTCCACCAGGTCCGCCGAGCCGAGCGCGCCGCAGTCGGCCAGCATCTCCATGCACAGCTGGGTCTCGCGGTAGGTCGGGCCGCCGCGCACGCCGGTGCCCACGCCCGGGGCCACCGACGGGTCCAGGCAATCCATGTCGAAGCTCACGTGCAGGTGCGTGTCCTGGTCCACGTCGGCCAGCGCGGCCTGCATCACCGCGCGCATGCCCAGCTCGTCGATGGTGCGCATGTCGTACACCTCGATGCCGTGCTCGTTGACGAAGCGCTTCTCGGTGGCGTCCACGCTGCGCACGCCGATCAGCGTGATCTGCCCGGGCTGCAGCGCCGGTGGGTCCTCGGGGCCGGCCAGGCGCGTGAGCTGTGCCGGGCCGTGGCCCAGCAGGCACGCCACAGGCATGCCGTGCAGGTTGCCGCTGGGGGAGGACTCGGGGGTGTTGGCGTCCGCGTGCGCGTCGAACCACAGCACCTTCAGCCGCCGCCCGCGCGCGCGGCAGTGCTGCGCCACGGCGCTGATGGAGCCGATGGCCAGGCAGTGGTCTCCGCCCATGAGCAGCGGCAACTGTCCCGCCTGCAGCGCAGCGTGCGTGGCTTCGTACACCGCCCGGTTCCAGGCCGCGACCTCGGCCAGATGGCGAAAGCCGCTGGCGGGCTCGGCCTGCGGATTGCCGGGGCCGGCCAGGTTGCCCTGGTCGCGCACGTCGAAGCCGCGTGCCTGCATGGCCCGCGCAATGCCCGCGATGCGCAGCGCGTCGGGGCCCATGCTGGCGCCCAGCACGCTGGCGCCCACGTCGGTGGGGGCGCCGATCAGGGTCAGGGTCGTCATCGGGTCTCTCCTTGCCAGTGAATGCGGGTGAATCGGGTCAGCGCAGGAACGCGTCGTAGCCGGTCTTCAGGATCAGCATGCCCACCACCAGGATGAAGATGCCGCGCACGAAGCCCGCGCCATGCTTCAGCGCCAGGTGGGCGCCGAGCAGGCTGCCCACCACGTTGGCCACGGCCAGCGGCAGCGCGAAGTGCCACCAGACATGGCCCTTGGCCGTGAACAGGATCAGCGCGGCCACGTTGGTGGCCAGGTTCAGCAGCTTGGCGGACACCGAAGCGTTCAGGAAATCGTAGCCCAGCACGCGCACGAAGAGAAACACGAAGAAACTGCCCGTGCCGGGGCCGAAGAAGCCGTCGTAGAAACCGATGGTCACGCCGATGGCGCAGGCCGCCAGGGTTTCACGCCCTGCAGCCAGGCGCGGCGCGTGGTGGCGCCCCAAGTCCTTACGCGCCAGGGTGTAGATCAGCAGCGCCACCAGCACCAGCGGCAGCAGTTTGCGCAGGAAATCGGCGGAAATCAGCGTCACCACCCAGGCGCCGGCGAACGCGCCGACGAATCCCGCCAGCGCCGCCGGCAGCATGGCACGCCAGCGCATCTGCACGCGGCGGCTGTATTGCCAGGTGGCGATGCCCGTGCCCCAGATGGCGGCACTCTTGTTGGTGCCCATCAGCGTGGCCGGCGGCGCGGTGGGAAACGTGGCGAACAGGGCGGGCAGCAGGATCAGGCCGCCCCCGCCGACGATTGCGTCCACGAAGCCGGCCAGCAGCGAGGCCAGCGAGACGATGATCCATTCCATGGGCGCGATTGTCGCACCGCTACCGCTACGGAATCAGTAGCTGCTTGCGCCCAACCTGCGGGCGCTGGGGCCACTTTTGCTGAAAGTCTCGACAAATAAAAAGGCACCCGGGTTGCGGGTGCCTTGTGAAGGGGCATCTCGTTGCGGATGCCTGATTGGATGGTTGATGTTCTTGTGTTAGGGCTGTTGTCTCCTCGGTCCCCTCGGTTGGCGTGCCGAGGCGCGCTTCGAGTGCATGGACTGTAATAAAACGCACCCCGGTGGTGCATTGGTGGTTTCCCGCACCTGCTGCCACTGGTTCAAACTGGGGCACGCGCCTCGCTGCGAATCCATTGGGCGGCCATCTCGGCCATCATCAGCGTGGGTGCATTGGTATTGCCGCTGGTGATGGTGGGCATGGCGCCAGCGTCCACCACGCGCAGGCCGGCCACCACGCCGCCGCGGCCGTCGCGCACGCGCAGGCGCGCATCCAGCACGGCCTGCGGATCGTCCAGCCGGCCCATGCGCGTAGTGCCCACGGGGTGGAAGATGGTGGTGGCGATATCGCCCGCCAGCCGGGCGAGGTCTTCGTCGCTCTGGTACTGCGGGCCGGGCTTGTATTCCTCGGGCTGGTAGGGAGCCAGCGCGGGCTGGGCCACGATGCGGCGCGTGACGCGCAGGCTGTCGGCGGCCACCTGGCGGTCCTCGGGTGTGGACAGGTAGTTGGGAGCGATGGCCGGCGCGGTGCGGAAGTCCGGGCTCTTGATTTGGATGGTTCCGCGGCTGGTGGGGTTCAGGTTGCACACGCTGGCCGTGAAGGCCGGGAAGCGGTGCAGCGGCTCGCCGAAGGCCTCCAGCGACAGGGGCTGCACGTGGTACTCAAGGTTGGGGTGCGGCAGGTCCGGCTGGCTGCGTGTGAAGGCACCCAGTTGCGACGGCGCCATGCTCATCGGGCCGCTGCGCTTGAAGGCGTATTCCAGTCCGATCCTGGCCTTGCCCAGCAGGTTGCCCGCCAGCATGTTCAACGTGGGCACGCCTTGCACCTTGTACACGGCGCGGATCTGCAGGTGGTCCTGCAGGTTGGCGCCCACGCCGGGCAGGTCGGCCTGTATGTCGATACCGTGCCGCTGCAGCAACGCGCCGGGGCCGATGCCCGACAGCTGCAGAATCTGTGGCGAGTTCACCGCGCCGGCGCTCAGGATCACCTCCTGCTGCGCGTGGGCCGTGACCATCTCCTCGCCGGTCCACACCTGCACGCCGGTGCAGCGCAGGCTGCCGTCCGGCTGACGGTCCAGTACCAGGCGCGTCACCTGGGCCGAGGTCCACATCTCGAAATTGGGCCGCCCGTAGCAGGTGGGGCGCAGGAAGGCCTTGGCCGTGTTCCAGCGCCAGCCGTTCTTCTGGTTGACCTCGAAATAGCCCACGCCCTCGTTGGTGCCGCGGTTGAAGTCGTCGGTGGCGGGAATGCCGGCCTGCTGCGCGGCCTGGGCGAAGGCGTCGAGGATGTCCCAGCGCAGGCGTTGCTTTTCCACGCGCCACTCGCCCGAGCTGCCCGTGGACTTGCTGCCGTGCAGGCGCTTGAAGTTCTCGTTCACGCCCTCGGGCTGGTCCAGGCGCCAGTGGTCCTCGTGGCGGCGAAAGGCGGGCAGCACGTTGTCCCAGCGCCAGGCGTCGTCGCCCGTGATCTGGGCCCACTGGTCGTAGTCGCGCGCCTGGCCACGCATGTAGATCATGCCGTTGATGCTGCTGCAGCCGCCCAGCACCTTGCCGCGCGGGTAGCGCAGGCTGCGGCCGTTCAGGCCGGTGTCGGCCTCGGTGTGATAGAGCCAGTCGGTGCGCGGGTTGCCGATGCAATACAGGTAGCCCACGGGAATGTGGATCCAGTGGTAGTCGTCCCTGCGGCCGGCCTCCACGAGCAGCACACGGTTCTTGGGGTCTGCGCTGAGCCGGTTGGCCAGCAGGGCGCCGGCGGTGCCGCCGCCGATGATGATGTAGTCGAAAGTGGTGTCGCTCATGGATGCCGATCGCACGTCAGGGAAGGAGCGCAACGCGCCAGCGCCGGGGCTGCCGCAGTGCAGCAATCGATTGTGCGATTCGGCACTCGGGTGTCGAGAGGGAAACCCCGCTGCGCTACGCTTTTTGATAGTGGCAGCGCGCGCTGCGGGTGCGTCACGGCCGGTTTTTGATGTTTTTTCAAGCGCCGGCGGGCCTCGCTTTTGCCACGCGCCAATCTGTGGAATGATGCGCCGCGTCAGCCCCGTGCGCGGCGCGGCCGCCGGAATATGCAAAACTGCGGGTGCCGCCAGTGGCGCCGGCGCCAGCCGGTCGCCCGGCCTCTTTCCCGACCACCATGCCCGTCACCCACCCTCCATCGGTCGTGCAGGACCACGCTGCCAGGCCCCTTGCCCAGCCGCAAGGCGACTGGGTGGCCGCGGCCTTTGCCGACCGCCGGGCCTGGCGGCGGGTGGCGGCGCAGCTCAAGGACTGCGGTCCCGGCGTTGCCTGGAGCCTGCAAGGCGTGCAGCGTCTGGACCACGTGGGCGCGCAGATCCTGTGGAACCACTGGGGCCGCGCCTGGCCCGAGCAGCTGGAACTGACCGAGAACCAGCGTGAGATGCTGGAGCGCGTGGCGCAGTACACCACCCCCTGCGAGCCCCCTGCGCCTTGGCGCCTGGGCGACCAGGTGGACCGCCTGGGTGTGCTGGTGCTGCACGCGCTGGACCATGTGCGCCATCTGGTGATACTGGTGGGCCAGCTGGTGCTGGACGTACTGCGCCTGCTGCGCAACCCGCGGCGCGGGCCGTGGCGCGACATCTCGGGCCACCTGTACCGCATGGGCGCCACGGCGCTGCCCATTACGGCGCTGGTGGGTTTCCTGATCGGCGTGGTGCTGGCCTATCTCATGTCGCTGCAGTTGCGGCAGTTCGGCGCCGAAGCGTTTATCGTGAACATCCTGGGCATCTCGCTGATCCGCGAGCTGGGGCCCATGCTGGGCGCCATCCTCGTGGCGGGGCGATCGGGCTCGGCCATCACCGCGCAGATCGGCGTGATGCGCGTCACCGAGGAGCTGGACGCCATGCGCGTCATGGGCATACCGCACGGTTTTCGCCTGGTGATGCCGCGCGCGCTGGCGCTGGCGCTGGCCATGCCGCTGGTGGCCCTGTGGACCACGCTGGCGGCGCTGGCGGGCGGCATGCTGGCTGCGGACCTGACCATGGGCATCTCGTCGGCCTACTTCGCGCAGGCCCTGCCTGCCGCCGTGAATGTGTCCAACCTGTGGCTGGCGATGTCCAAGTCGGTGGTGTTTGGCGTGTTCATCGCGCTCATCGGCTGCCACTGGGGGCTGCGCGTCAAGCCCAACACCCAGAGCCTGGGCGAAGGCACCACCGCCTCGGTGGTGAGCGCCATCACCATGGTGATCATCGTGGACGCGCTGTTCGCCGTCGCTTTCAAGAACGTGGGTTTCTAGCCATGGATGCCACCCGCCCCGCCGCAGACGCCGACACCCGGGCCGTGGTTGATCCGCCGGTGGTGGACATCCGCGGCCTGGCCACGGTGTTCGGCCGGGGTGACGAAGCCTTCACGGTGCACGACGACCTGCAGCTCACCGTGCAGCGCGGCGAGATCCTCTCGCTCGTGGGAGGCTCGGGCACCGGCAAGACGGTGTTGCTGCGCCACATCCTGGGGCTCACGCGGCCCACGCGCGGCAGCGTGGAGGTGCTGGGCCGCTCGGCGACTGAGCTGGTCGGCGGCGAGCGCGCCAGCAGCCGCGTGGGCATGCTGTTCCAGCACGGGGCGCTGTTCTCGGCCTTCAACGTGCTGGACAACATTGCTTTCGCGCTGCGCGAGCTGGGCACGCTGCCGCCCGCGCTGGTCAACGACGCGGCCATGGTCAAGCTGCGCCTGGCGGGGCTCAAGCCCGAGCACGCCACGCGCATGCCGGCGGACCTTTCGGGCGGCATGATCAAGCGCGTGGCCCTGGCGCGCGCGCTCATCATGGACCCGCCGCTGCTGCTGCTGGACGAGCCCACGGCGGGGCTGGACCCGAGCAGTTCCGACGAGTTCTGCGCGCTGCTGCGCGAACTGCATGCGGCGCTGGGCCTCACGGTGATCATGGTCACGCACGATCTGGATACCCTGTACGCCCTGTCCACGCGCGTGGCCGTGCTGGCCGACCGGCGCGTCATCGTCACCGGCACGCCGCAGGAGGTCGCGCGCTTCGACCATCCCTTCATTCACCACTTTTTTCTCGGAGAACGCGGCCGCCGTGCCATGGCCCAGCCGCCCGCCGCCTCTTCGTCCAAGGAAGCCTGATGGAAAACAAGTCCCATGCCCTGGCCGCAGGCATTTTCGTGATCGCCGTGGCGGCGCTGCTGGCCGGCCTCGGCATGTGGCTCACGCGCGACCAGACCGATTACCAGCTCTACGAGCTGTCCAGCAAGGACAGCGTGAGCGGCCTGCAGCCCCAGGCAGCCGTGCGCTACAAGGGCGTGGCCGTAGGCAAGGTCATGCACATCGGTTTTGACCCGCAGGTCTCGGGCAACGTGCTGATCCGTATCGCCGTGAATGCGGACGCGCCCATCAGCCCCACCACCTTCGCCACACTGGGCTACCAGGGCGTGACGGGCCTGGCCCATGTGCAGCTGGACGACGCGGAGGCGCCGCTGCCCGCGCCGCCGCCGGGCGCCAGCGGCCTGCCGCGCCTGCCGCTGCACAGCTCCTCGTTCAGCCAACTGGCCGAGCAGGGCCCGGCCATCCTGGGCCAGGTGCAGGAGGCCACGCAGCGCATCAACACCCTGCTGGGCGACGAGAACCAGCAGCGCTTTTCCACGGCACTGAAGCAGTTGGGCGACGCGGCGGGCAGCATCGACCAGCTCGCGCGCCGCCTGGACAACACCGTGACCACCCGGCTGGACCCCGCGCTGGCGGGCGTGCCGCCGCTGGTGCAGGACACGCAGCAGACCCTGCAGGCGCTGCGCCAGGCGGGCAGCAGCGCGGCCACGGCCGCCAACGACGTCAGCCAGGCCATCCGCACGCTGCAGGCCGAGGGCGGCGCGCTCGACGAGATCGCCGCGGGCGCCAAGTCGCTGGCCGGCGCGGCCGACCGCTTCGGCCGCGTCACGCTGCCGCGCATCAACCATGCGGCCGACGAGACCGCGCGCGCCGCACGCCGCCTGGGCCGCACGGCCTCGGGTATCAACGACAACCCGCAGTCGCTCATCTACGGGCCCGGTCGCTCGGCCGCGGGACCGGGCGAGCCCGGTTTCACCGCCCCCGCAGCGCAGCCCTGACGCATTGCAAGGACCCTATGATGACTATCAAAAAGATAGCTGCTAGCGCTTATCAGATAAGCGCTAAGGCCATATTTTGCTTAGCATCCCTGGCCCTGGTGGCGGGCTGCTCCATCCTCCCCGAGCCGCCGGTGCGCGCCGATGTGTACGACTTCGGCCCCGGCCCCTTGCAGGCGCCGGGCCCCGCGGCCAGCGCGCCGCTGCCGCCGATCGCGCTGGCCGAGGTGACCGCCACGGGCCTGCCCGAGGGCAGCACCGCGCTGCTGTACCGGCTGGCCTATACCAACGCCCAGCAACTGCGCCCCTACACCCAGGCGCGCTGGAGCCTGCCGCCCGCCGTGCTGCTGCACCAGGCGGTGCGCGAGCGCCTGGGCCAGCGCCGCGCGGTGCTCTCAGGCGACGACGGCATGGCCGTGTTGCTGGAGCGCGGCCGCATGCCCAGCGTGCTGCGCCTGGAGCTGGAGGAGTTCAGCCATGTGTTCGGCGCGCCCCAGGTGAGCGCCGGCCTGGTGCGTGTGCGCGCCGTGCTGGCCGACGCGAGCACTGCGGGTGAGACGCTGGTCGCGCAGCGGGTGTTCGTGGCGCGGCGCGATGCCGCCACGCCCGATGCCGCCGGCGGCGCCAAGGCCCTGGCCGATGCGGCGGCCCAGGTGGCCGAAGAACTGGCCGCATGGGTGGAGCAGTCCGGCCGCTGAGCGCCTGCGCCCTTCCCACCCCCAGAGACATGCTGCGCATGTCTCTTTTTTTTGCCCACCGCGCACCGGCGACGGGGCGCAGGCCTACGTGCCGCTGTCGCCCTGGGCTGACGCGGCTTGCGTGCGCGCACCGACGCGCTGCCGCCGGGCACCTGCCTAGAGTCCATTCATCGCCTCGCAATGCCCGGCGCCGTACAGGGGCCAGGCAGGCGATCCCTCAACAACCGCCACAGGAGAGTGACGTATGAACGAAGACCGCATTGAAGGCAACTGGAAGCAGTTCAAGGGCAAAGTGAAGGAGCAATGGGGCAAGCTGACCGACGACGATTTGGACGTCATCGCCGGCAAGCGCGACCAGCTGCTGGGCAAGCTGCAGGAGCGCCACGGGCTGGCCCGGGAGGCAGCCGAGGAACAGCTCAAGGGCTGGGAACAGCGCAACCCCGACTTCCGCTACGACTGACGCAACGCGCCGCAGGGGCACGACTCGCGCGCCCTGCGGGATCCAATTTCCATCACATTCATCTGGAGGACATTCCATGAAAAACGCACGCAATCTGCTGGCCCTGGCGGCCGCTGCCCTGATGGCCACTTCGGGCATGGCCATGACCAAGGAGGAATACAACGCCGGTAAGGACCGCATCGGCGCTGACTACAAGGCCGCCAAGGCGCAGTGCGACACCCTGAAGGGCAACGCCAAGGACGTCTGCATGAAGGAGGCCAAGGGCCGCGAGAAAGTGGCCAAGGCCGAGTTGGAAGCCCAGTACAAGCCCAGCGACAAGGCCACCTACAACGTGAACGAGGCCCGTGCCGACGCTGACTATGAAGTGGCCAAGGAAAAATGCGACGACCAGAAGGGCGACGCCAAGGACATTTGCGTGAAGGACGCCAAGGCCGCCCATGTGGCCGCCAAGGAAAACGCCAAGGTGCAGCGCGCGCAGGCCAAGCCCGCCGACTCCACCGCCGAGAAGCGCGCCGATGTCGCAGAGGCCAAGAAGGACGCCGCAGAGGCCCAGCGCGAAGCCAACTACAAGGCTGCGAAGGAGCGCTGCGACACCATGAGCGGTGACGCCAAGGACAAGTGCGTGGCCGATGCCAAGCGCACCCACGGCCAATAAACCGGCAAACACGTGCAGCCCCGCCTCTGGCGGGGCTTTTTTTGTCCCCACGAGCGGCACCGACATGACATGTGTCAATACCGCCGGTGGCGGTTTTTCTTAAGCTCGCGCCGCTTCACAACGCCGCACAGGAAGGAAAGACCGCCCATGGCCGCATTGCAATGGTCCGAGGAACTCGCACTGGATCTGCCGCAGATGGACCACACGCACCAGGAATTCGTGGCACTGCTGCAGGCCGTGGAGAGCGCCGATGACGTGGCGCTTATCGGTGCCTGGGAAGACCTGGTGGCGCACACCGACGCCCACTTCGCCCAGGAGGACCGCTGGATGCAGGCCACCCGCTTTGCCGCGGGCAACTGCCACAGCACGCAGCACCAGGTGGTGCTCAAGATCATGCGCGAGGGCACCGACCGCGCGCGCCAGGGCGAGCTGCATGTCCTGCGCGAGATGGCTGCAGAGCTGGCCGTATGGTTCCCCCAGCATACGGACGCCATGGACGCGTCCCTCGCCCAGCACCTGCGCCGCGTGGGCTTCGACCCCGCCACGGGCAGCGTGCAGAAGCCGGGCGCGCTGCCCGACGATCTGATCCACGGCTGCGGTGGGGCCTGCTCTTCGGGTGACGACACCCCCGCCCAGCCCGCCGCCGTGGCCTGAACGATCGGCCGGCTCAGCAGAACTGCAAAACTGGGGCGGTGCGGCGCCGCGCCGGGTGCGTGTGGCGCTTGGCGACAGGTTGTGCCGGAGTGGCGCGGCGTGGCGTCCCGCGCCCGCCACGGCCGCTGTCGCGTCGCCCTGCTAAGCTTGCTGCGTTTTCACGGCCAGCCGGAGCCCCCATGACGCCGCATGAACCACCCGAAAGCGCGCTCTATCGCACCCTGCTCGAATCCACGCGCGCCATTCCGTGGAAGATCGACTGGGCCACGGCGACCTTTGCCTACATCGGGCCGCAGATCGAGGACCTGCTGGGCTGGGAGCCCACCAGCTGGCGCACCGTGCAGGATTGGGCCGACCGCATGCACCCCGACGACCGGGACCGGGTGGTCAACTTCTGCATTTCGCAGTCCCAGTCGGGCGTGGACCACGAGGCGGACTACCGCGCGCTCACCACGGGTGGGGATTACGTGTGGATCCGCGACGTGGTGCATGTGGTGCGCGACTTGCAGGGCAATGTGGTGTCGCTCGTGGGCTTCATGTTCGACATCACCGAGCGCAAGCAGAACGAACACCAGCTGCTGCAACTGCAGCAGGAGCTGCAGGAACTGTCATTCCGCGACGGGCTCACGGGCGTGAACAACCGCCGCAAGTTCGACGCGGTGTACGAGCGCGAATGGCAGGAGGCGCAGCGCACCGGCGAGCCGCTGTCGCTGCTGATGTTCGATGTGGATTTCTTCAAGAGCTACAACGACCAGTACGGCCACGTGGAGGGCGACGAGTGCCTGCGGCGCGTGGCCCGCGCGCTGCAGCAGGCCGCCCACCGCCCGCGCGACTGCCTGGCGCGCTACGGCGGCGAGGAGTTCGTGCTGCTGCTGCCCGGCGCGGATGCATCTTCCGCGCGCGCGGTGGCGCAGCGCTGCATGCAGGAGGTGGCCCACGCCGGTATCGTCCATGCGGCTTCGCCCCTGGGCCAGCAGCTCACGGTGAGCGTGGGCATGGGCACGGCCCTGCCCGGCACGCAGGATGACTCCAAGCGGTTCCTGGAAACGGTGGACCGCTGCCTTTACCGTGCCAAGCACGCGGGGCGCAACCGCATCGAGGCCACGGCCTGACCGCTATGAACGCGCGGCCAGCACCGGGAACAGCTTGCTCAGCCCGTCGGCCATCACCTCCACGGCCAGCGCCGCGAGGATCAGTCCCATGAGCCGCGTCATCACGTTGATGCCCGTCTTGCCGAGCACGCGCTCGATGGGCTCGGCCAGTGCAAAGCACAGCGCCGTGGCCGCGCCCACCACCACGCCGTAGCCCACCAGCGCCAGGTGCTGCCAGATGCTCTGCGCGCGGTCGGCGTAGATCACCACGGTGGACATGGCCGCCGGCCCCGTGAGCAGCGGGATGGTCAGCGGCACCACGGCGATGCTGCTGCCAGCAGCCGCCTTTTCGGCGCCCTGCTCCAGCTCGTGGGTGTGCGGCTTGGCCTCGGCCGGCTGGGCATTGAGCATGTTCATGGCGCTGATGAGCAGCAGCATGCCGCCGCCCACCTGGAAGCTCTGCAGCGAGATGTTGAAGAAGTCCAGGATCTGCAGGCCGATGAGTGCGCAGGCAGCAATCACGCAGAACGCGCTGAACGCCGCCACCTGGATGGTGCGCCGGCGCTGCGCGGCGTTGAAACCGCTGGTGTAGTGGATGAAGAACGGCACGATGGCCAATGGATTCACGATGGCCAGCAGCGTGATGAGCGGCTTCAAGTCCATCAGCGGCCCCCGGCAATGTCCATGAGCGTGGCCGAGGTGTAGCTGGCCGCGTCCGACATCAGCCACACGATGGCCTCGGCCACTTCCTCGGGCGTGCCGCCGCGCCCCATGGGCACCTGGCCTGCCAGGTCGCGCACGCGGTGGGGCAGGCCGCCGCTGGCGTGGATATCGGTGTCGATCAGGCCGGGGCGCACGGCATTCACGCGGATGCCCTCGCCGCCCACCTCGTGCGCCAGGCCTATGGTGAGCGTGTCCAGCGCGCCCTTGGACGCCGCATAGTCCACGTACTGATGGGGTGCACCCAGCCGGGCCGCGATGCTGGACACGTTGACGATGCTGCCACCGGCACCGCCATGGCGCGTGCTCATGCGCAGCACCGCCTCGCGCACGCAGTAGAAGGCGCCCAGCACGTTGATGCTGAACATGCGCCGCAGGCGCTCGCCGTGCATCTCGTCCACGCGGGCAGGGCGGTCCACCACGCCCGCGTTGATCACCAGTACCGTGAGGCGCCCCAGGCGGTGGTCCACGGTCTCGAACAAAGTCACTACGTCGGCCTCCACCGCCACATCGGCCTGCACCGCGATGGCGCGCCCGCCCGCGGCCTCGATCTGGCGCACCACGCCGTTCGCGGCTTCGGCGTGGCGCAGGTAGTTGATGGCCACGGCCCAGCCGCGCTGCGCGGCCAATAAGGCGGCGGCAGCGCCGATGCCCCGGCTGCCGCCGGTGATCAGAACAATCTTGTCCATGTACGGGTGACTCCTGCAAGAATGGCGCATTGGAACAGGTTTGCGGCGCTGACGCGTATCGTCCACGCGCCTGCATTCCCTTCGCTCAACGCCTCAGGAGACACGACATGGGACAGTGGGTGGACCTTACCGCCAGCGACGGATTCACGGCCCCCGCCTGGGTGGCGCGCACCGACGGCGCGCCGCGCGGCGCGGTGGTGGTGCTGCAGGAGATCTTCGGCGTCAACGCCCACATCCGCGCCGTGACCGACCGGCTGGCCATGCGCGGCTACCTGGCGGTGGCGCCGTCCACCTTCGCGCGGGTGCAAAAGGGCGTGGACCTGGGCTACAGCGATGCCGACATGAAGGTCGGCCGGGCACTCAAGGCCGCCGTGGAGGGGTTGCCCGCGCCGGGCGTGATGCCCGACATCCAGGCCGCCATCGACTATGCCGCGCGGCACAGCGACTGCAAGGTCGGCGTGGTGGGCTTTTGCTGGGGCGGGCTGCTCACCTGGCGCGCGGCCTGCATGCTGCAGGGGCTGTCCGCGGCCGTGCCCTACTACGGCGGCGGCATGACCACGCCCGCCGAGGTGGCGCGCCAGCCGCGCGTGCCGGTGCTGGCGCACTTTGGCGAGCGCGACCAGTGGATCCCGCTGGACAGCGTGCAGGCCTTTGCCCGCGCGCACCCCGAGGCGCAGGTGCACGTGTACGCGGCGGACCACGGCTTCAACTGTGACCAGCGCGCCAGCTACGACGAGGCCGCCGCTATGACCGCGCGCGACCGCACGCTCGCCTTCCTGGCACGGCACGTCGGCTGAGATTTATAGAGAAAATCACTGCTAGCGCCCACCTGGTAAGCGCTAGCAGCTAGATTATTGATAGCGTTTTCGCATCGACATCGCCGCTCAATGCGCACCGGCCGCGGCGTCGGCGCTGCCGCTGGCAGCGCGCGTGGGGTGGGCCAGCCACACCAGTGGGATCAGCAGCAGGAACAGCAGGGCCGAGGCATAGAAGATGTCGTTGGCCGCGAGCATGAAGGCCTGCTGGTTCACCAGCCGCTCCACCTGGGCCAGTGCCTGCTCGGGCGTGAGACCCCCGGCCTGCAGGCCCTGCAGCGCCTGCGTGAAGGGCAGGTGGCCCTGGTGCAGGCCTTCGGTCAGCTGGGCATGGTGCAGGCTGGCGCGCCGCTCCCACAGCGTGGTGGTGACGGACGTACCCACCGCGCCGGCCGTGATGCGCATGAAGTTCGACAGCCCCGAGGCCGCCGGGATGCGGTCGGGCGCAATGCCCGACAGCGTGATCGTGACCAGCGGGATGAAGAAGAACGCCATCGCCACGCCCTGGATGATGGTGGGCACCATGATGGTGGCGAGGTCTGCCTGGGTGTTGAAATTGGAGCGCATCCACAGCACCAGCGCAAACACCAGGAAGGCCAGCGTGGCAAAGCGGCGCGGGTCCACCTTGGCGATGTTCTTGCCCACCAGGGGCGACAGCACCATGGCCAGCAGCCCCACGGGCGCCATCACCTCGCCGGCCTGCGTGGCGGTGTAGCCCATGTACTGCTGCAGCCACAGCGGCAGCAGCACCACGTTGCCGAAGAACAGGCCGTAGCCCACGGAGGTGGCCAGCGCACCGGCCCAGAAATTGCGGATGCGAAACAGCGCCAGGTCCACCACGGGGTGGTCCTCGCCACGCTCCCAGACCACGAAGGCCACCAGGCCCACCAGCGCGACCAGGCCGCAGGCCACCACCCAGGGCGACTCGAACCAGTCGTGCTCCTTGCCGATGTCCAGCATGACCTGCATGGCACCCACCCAGATCACGAGCAGCGCGAGGCCGATGGAATCGATGGGCAGCGCGCGCCGCTCGGTTTCGCGCTGGTGGAAGATGGCCCAGGTGACCAGCACCGAGGCAATGCCCACGGGCACGTTGATGTAGAAGATCCACGGCCAGGTCATGTTGTCGGTGATCCAGCCGCCCAGCAGCGGCCCCATGACCGGCGCGATCAGCGTGGTCATGGACCACATGGCCATGGCCAGCCCCGCCAGCGCGCGCGGGTAGCTGGACAGCAGCAGCGACTGCGACAACGGGATCATCGGCCCCGCCACGAAGCCCTGCAGCGCGCGCGCGGCGATGAGCAGCGCCATGTTGGGCGCCAGGCCGCACAGCAGCGACGCGATCACGAACAGCGCCACGCTCGCCACGAACAGGCGCACCTGCCCGAAGCGCTGCGACAGCCAACCCGTGAGCGGCACCGCGATGGCGTTGGCCACGGCAAAGCTGGTGATCACCCAGGTGCCCTGGGTGGGGCTCACGCCCAGGTCGCCCGCGATGGCGGGCAGCGACACGTTGGCGATGGACGTGTCGAGCACGTTCATGAACGTGGCCGCCGACAGGGCCAGCGTGCCCCAGGCGCGCGCGCTGCCGGTGAGCGGCGGGGGCGGGGTGTGCGCGGGTGCGGTCATGCGCGTCGGCTCAGAGCGTGCCCAGGTTGGCGCGGATGATGCGCGCCACGTCGGCATCGGCGCCCTTGTCCAGCGCGTCGTACACGGCCGTGCTGGCCACCGCTTCCTTGCGCGGCGCATCGGCCAGCGCCGGGCCGCTGCGGTCCTGCGTGTCCACGCTCACGTTCATCGACAGGCCCACGCGCAGCGGGTGCTCGGCCAGCTGCCCGGCATCCAGCGCGATGCGCACGGGCACCCGCTGCACCACCTTGATCCAGTTGCCGGTGGCGTTCTGCGCCGGCAGCAGCGCGAAGGCAGCGCCCGTGCCCACGCCCAACCCGGCCACGGTGCCGGTGTATTCCACCTTCTTGCCGTACAGGTCGGCGACGAGCGTGGCGCGCTGGCCCAGGCGCAGGTTGCGCAGCTGGTTCTCCTTGAAATTGGCGTCCACCCAGACCTCGCGCAGCGGCACGATGGTCATCAGCGGCGTGCCCGCGGCCACGCGCTGGCCCAGCTGTACCGTGCGCCGCGCAACGTAGCCGTCCACGGGTGCGGGCAGGGCGGTGCGGCGATCGGCCAGGTAGGCCTCGCGCACCTTGGCGGCTGCGGCCTGCACGCTGGGGTGCTGCGCCACGGCCACGCCCTGGGTGAGCGACTGGTTGCTGGCGAGCTGCTCGCGCGCGGCGGCCACGCCTGCCTGCGCAGCGGCCAACTGCGTGCGCGCGGTCTGCAGCTGGCTCTGCGCGTGGCGCAGTTCCTCCTGCGAGACGGCGCCCTCGCCGGTCAGGGCCTGGCGGCGGCGCAGGTCGTCCTCGGCGCGCGCGATCTCGGCCTGGGCGCGTGCGGCCTCGGCCTCGCGCAGGCGCACCTGCGCGGCCAGGGCGCTGTTGTTGGCGTACAGCGTGCGTGTCTGCCGCACGGCCTGCGCCAGGTTGGCCTCGGCCTGCTGCAGCGCCACGCGCGCGTCGGCCGGGTCCAACTGCACCAGCGCAGCGCCGGCGCGCACGAAGTCGGTGTCGTCGGCCAGGATGGACATCACCGTGCCGCCGGTCTGCGGCGTGATCTGGATGACGTTGCCCTGCACGTAGGCGTTGTCGGTGTGCTCATAGTGGCTGGCGACCAGCCAGTCGTACAGGCCCCAGGCGCAGCCGGCGAGCACGACGACGCCGGCCAGGGTGAACAGCGCCTTGCGGCGGGAAGCCTTCGACGCGGTGGAAGGGGTGGAGGGAGTTGCGGTCATGGTGGACAAGGGCAAAAAAGGGGGAATGGGGGCGAATTCAGCGGGCGGCCGCCACCGTGGGGGCCGCTTGCGGGGCTTGCGCCGTGGGTGGCGGCGTGGCCGCATAGCCGCCGCCCAGGGCGCGCATCACGCCCACCTGGTTGTCCAGCCGCCGCGCGGCCAGGTCCACGGCCAGGCGGCGCTGGGCCAGCACCTGGCTTTCGGCCGACAGCACTTGCAGGTAGGTGCCCAGGCCTGCCTCATAGCGGCGCCGCGCAATGCCATAGGCGGCCTGTGCGGATTCGCCGGCCTGGCGCTGCTCCGCGATCTGCCGTGCGATCGAGCTGCTGCTGGCCAGCTGGTCGGCTGCGTCGCGCATCGCTTCCAGCAGGGCGGCGTTGTAGCTTTCGACGGCGGCGTCCCGGTCGGCCGCCTTGCCGCGCAGGTTGGCGCGCAGGCGGCCGGCATCGAAGATCGGCAGTCGCAGCGCCGGGCCCACGCCCCATTCACGGCTGCCGGCCTCGATGAAACGGTCCAGCCCCACGCTGGCCAGGCCCACGAAGGCGGTCAGGCTCACGTTGGGATAGAACTGCGCCCGCGCCACGCCCATGTCCTGGGTGGCGGCTTCCACGCGCCAGCGCGCGGCCGCCACGTCGGGGCGGCGGCCCAGCAGGTCGGCGGGCACGGCGGCGGGGGTTTCTGAAAAATGGATAGCTGCCAGCGCTTGTGGGGTCAGTGTCTGGGCCGTCTGGGGGTCTGCAATCAGCGCGCCCAGCGCGTTGCGTGCCAGGGCCTCTTGCTCGCGCAGCGCCTCGATCTGCTGGCGCGCTTCGGGCAGGGCGCCTTCGCTTTGGCGCAGCTCCAGCTGGGTGTCCAGCCCGGCCTGCACGCGCCGCTGCACCAGTTGCAGCATTTCGGTGCGCTGCTGCAGCGTGCGCTCGGCTACGGCGCGCTGGGCCTGCCAGCGTGCCAGCTGGAAGTAGCCCTGCGCCACGCGGCTCGCGAGCAGCAGGCGCGCGGCCTCGGCGTCGGCGCGCGCGGCCTGGGCCTCGCCCAGTGCGGCGGCGAGGGCGGCACGGTGTTTGCCGAAAAAGTCCAGCTCCCAGCTGCCCGACAGGCGGGCGGTTTCCACGCTACGAATGGCGCCGGCCTGGCCGGGGGGGTAGGGTCCGTTGGCGCTGTAGCGCTGGCGCGTGGCGTCCAGGCTGCCGTTGACCTGCGGGCTCTGGGCCGCGTGGGCGGTGTCGGCAAAGGCCTCGGCGCGCGCGATGCGGGCGGCGGCCTGCTGCAGCCCGGGGTTGCCTTGCAAGGCCTGGGTGATGAGCGCATCCAGCTGCGCATCGCCAAAGCTGCGCCACCAGTCGGCGGAGACCGCAGTCTGCGGCTGCACAGCAGCATCTGCGCCGGATGAGGGCGCAGCGGCCAGGCCCAGGGAGGCAGGGTCGCGCATCCGGGCGTGGGAGTCGATACCCGCCATGTCGGCGCAGCCCGACAGCAGAGGCAGGGCCAGCAGCGCGACGGCCAGCGTGGCGCCATACAGCAGCGCACTGCCGCGGGGCGCGGTCGGAGGAGTAAGCGCCGGGGCGCTGGAGGGTGAGAGGTGGTTTTTCATGTTGTGGTCTCTCGGCAAAGGGCAAACGGGGCGGGCGGTAAGGCCCAGGCGCTGGCGCCTATGGCCCGCCTTCTGGAGGGCGTACGTTGGCGTAGATGCGTTTCAGGAAGTCGCGCAACTGCGCCTCTTCCTCGGCGGAGAAGCCCTGCAGCAGTTGGTCCTGCACCTCGCCCAGGAGCGCGGGCAACTGGGCGGCGACGGCCTGGCCCTCCGGCGTGAGCGCGACATGCACCACGCGGCGGTCTTCCTGCGATCGCTCGCGCTGGCACAGGCCCTTGGCCTCCAGCCGGTCCAGCAGGCGCGTGAGGCCGCCCGCGTCCAGGTGGCACATGCGCGCCAGGGCCGCGGCGGTGCCGGGCGGGTCCAGCAGCAGGCGCAGCAGGGGTTTCCACTGCGCGTCGGTCAGGCCCAGGGGCTCCATGCGGCGCTCCACCTCATACCCCAGCAGGGTGGTGATGCGTCGCATCTGAAAGCCGATGCTGCGCTCGATCTCGAACGGCACCGGCAGCTCCGGGTCGGACAGCGGGCAGGCGGCATCCCCCGACAGGGAGGGCGGAACGGAAGGTGAATTCATGCCGTGACAATAGTTGACTGATCAATCATTGTCAAAGCAGGGAAATAAAACCCTGCTGGAAGCCGGGACGGCGTGGCCGTGCAGCCGCGCGTGCGGCGAAGGGGTCAGCCCTGGCCGGTGCGTGCCAGGTAGCGCTTGCGCCAGAAGAACAGCGTGAGGCCGACGGCCGTGGCGGTCATGCTGCCCATGGCCCACCAGAAGCCGTCCTGCTTGTGCACCAAGGGGATGAACTCGAAGTTCATGCCGAAGATGCCGGCGATCAGGTTCAGCGGCAGGAACACGGCGGTGAGCGCCGTGAGCGTGCGCATGATGTCGTTGGTGCGGTTGCTCTGCGCCGAGAAGTGCATCTGCACCGTGGCCTCGGTGCTTTGCTCCAGCCGGCGCACGTGGTGCACCACGCGCTCGATGTGCTCCAGCACGTCGCGGCTGCGCACCTTGAGCAGGTCCAGCTCGCGCAGGGCCGCCGGCGTGTCCGACGAGGGGGCCCAGGTCTCCAGCACCGCGCACCAGGCCTGCACGGCGGCGCGCTGGTCTTCGCAGATCTCGTCGAGCTGGTGCAGGGTCAGGCGCGCGTCCATCAGGGCGCGCCAGTTGTTAAAGCGCGTGCGCGGCTGCAGCAGCTCGGCCTGCCAGTGGTCGAGCTGGCGCGACAGCTCGCGGCGCAGGTCCAGGTAGTTGTCCACGATCTGGTTGACCATGCGCAGCATCAGGTCGGCCGGGCTGGCGGGCAGGCGCGTGCCGGCCACAGGGCCGGTGCGCAGTTCGCGCACCACGGCTTCGGCGGGCGTGGTGGGCGGCGCGTTGCCGTTGGGCGCCTCGGGCGGGGGCGTCGTCGTCGGAGCCGGTGGGGTGATCAGGCGCGCCGCGTAGGCATCGCGCACGGAGCAGTCGGCCGGGTGCACCGACAGCAGCACCTGGTCGAACACCGCGAAGCCCACGGGGCTGGTGTCGATGCGCCGCAGTACGGGCGGGCCGCCGCGCGCCGCCGCCGGCATGAGCGGGGCGGCCGCGGGGGCGAGCGATGCGCTCAGGCGGCGCACCACCAGCATGTCGTACTGCGAGGTGTAGTCGTAATGCGAGGGTAGCTGGGCGTTGAGCAGATCGGACACGTGCAAGTCCACCAGCTGCTGGCCCGTGAGCGCCTGCAGCACGCCCTGCAGGCGCGGCAGTTCGGTGCTGAACGCCGCACGTGTGCAGGCGATCCAGTAAAAGCCCCGCGCGGGCGGCTGGGTGGGCAGCTCGGGCATTTCCCGCGCTTGGGCGCCGGGCTGCAGGTGGAAGATGCGGATCGCCTGCGGGGTTAGGGTCAAATCGGCCTCCAGCGCTTGTTTATCAAGCGCAAGCAGCTATTATTTTGCGAGCAAACGCGCGGCGTCCAGCGCGAAGTAGGTCAGCACGCCGTCGGCGCCCGCGCGCTTGAAGGCCAGCAGCGACTCCATCATCACCTTGTCATGGTCCAGCCAGCCGTTGGCGGCGGCGGCCTTGAGCATGGCGTACTCGCCGCTGACCTGGTAGGCGAAGGTGGGCACCTTGAACTCGTCCTTCACGCGGCGCACCACGTCCAGGTAGGGCATGCCGGGCTTGACCATGACCATGTCGGCGCCTTCGGCCAGGTCCAGCGCCACCTCGCGCAGGGCTTCGTCGGTGTTGGCCGGGTCCATCTGATAGACGTTCTTGTTGCTGCGCCCCAGGTTGGCGGCCGAGCCGACCGCGTCGCGGAACGGGCCGTAGAAGGCGCTGGCGTACTTGGCGCTGTAGGCCATGATGCGGGTGTAGATCTGGCCGTGGGCCTCCAGCGCCTCGCGGATGGCGCCGATGCGCCCGTCCATCATGTCGCTGGGCGCGACCATGTCCACGCCGGCCTGGGCATGGGTCAGGGCCTGGCCTACCAGCAGTTCCACGGTCTCGTCGTTCAGGATGTAGCCGGTGTCGTCCAGCAGGCCGTCCTGGCCGTGGCTGGTGTAGGGGTCCAGCGCCACGTCGGTCATCACGCCGAGGTCGGGGAATTCGGCCTTGAGCCTGCGCACCACGCGCGGGATCAGCCCGTCGGGGTTGAGCGCCTCCTTGCCATCGGGCGTCTTGAGCGCCGCATCGATCGACGGAAACAGCGCGAGCACCGGGATGCCGAGCTTCACGCATTCCTCGGCCACGGGCAGCAGCAGGTCCAGGCTCAGGCGCTCCACTCCGGGCATGGACGCCACGGGTACGCGCAGGTTGGAGCCCTCGTGCACGAACACCGGGTAGATGAAGTCGTGCGGCGTGAGCACGGTCTCACGCACCAGGTTGCGGGTGAATGCATCGCGGCGCAGGCGGCGCGGGCGATTGGCGGGAAAGGGGGTGGGGCTGGACAGATGCATGGCGTCGATTGTCCTTCACTCCCATGCCGGGCTCCACCCCTGCGCTCATCCTTGCCCGGGCCTGCCCGTGGCCGCTGGTGGTAGCCTGTGCCACTTGCCATCTCGCCAGGAGTGCGCCATCACCACCGCAGGACAGGAGCACCGCTGGAACCAGCGGTACATGCAAACCGCAGTGACGCGGCCCTATTGGCGCGTGTGGACTTACGAAACGCCCGCGGTGGTGCTGGGTTGCTCGCAGCGCGCCTATCTGGACGGGGCACGCGCGCGCCTGGCGCTCGGCATGGAGCTGTTGCAGCGCCCCTCGGGCGGTGGTGCGGTGCTGTGCGGCCCGTGGATGGTGAGTTGTTCGGTGGTGCTGCCGCCATCGCACCCCTGGGTGCAGGGCCGCCTGCCCGACAGCTACCAGGGGCTGGGCCAATTGCATGCGCAGGTACTGGCTCCGTGGGGTGTGGCGGCGCGGGCGCTGCCGCCCGATCAGGTTGCCGCTGCCAACGCCCGCGGCGGGCCGGTGGTGCCCTGGGCCTGCTATGGCAGCCTTGCACCGTGGGAAGTGGTGGACGCGGCCGGACGCAAGCTGGTCGGCCTGGCCCAGCGGCGCCAGCGCGCTGGCGTGCTGCTAGTGGCGGGCACCCTGGTCACGCCCCCGGACTGGGCGTTGCTGTGCCAGGCGCTGGACCAGCAGGGCGACGAAGCTGCACTGCGCGCGCGCACCGTTTCGTGCGCCGAACTCAGTGCCTGTGCGCCGGATGCGCAGCAGATGGCCCGCGCCTTGCGCGTGGCGCTGACACAGACGCTGGGTGAAGAAGCGGGCGACGGCGCGGGCGAGGCGGCGGACGACCCCGCGCGCCAGGCACCAGCACCGAACCGTCCCTAGCCGACGCTCCATCTTGCGCACCCTGGCGGTGGGTGCTAGATTGGCCCCGGGCGGCCCCTCCGCCCCCCGCTTCACCTCCCTGAGCGGGCCCCGCTGCCTGCGACGCGGCGGGGTTTTCCGCCCGGATTTCCGGGCATTTTTTTGCCTCGTGGCGGTTCCGTGTCCCGACCGGGTCATGCAGCGCCGGCACCGCCACGTACACTGCGCCGATGCTCTGGGTCAAAGCCTTTCACATCGTCTTCGTCGCCAGCTGGTTTGCTGGCCTGTTCTACCTGCCGCGCATCTTCGTCAACCTGGCCATGGTGGCGCCCGGGTCGGTGGCCGAGCGGGAGCGCCTGCTGCTCATGGCGCGCAAGCTGCTGCGCTTCACCACGCTGCTGTCGGTCCCCGCCATCGCGCTGGGCCTGTGGCTGTGGCTGGGCTACGGCATCGGCAAGGGACCGGGCAACGGCTGGCTGCACGCCAAACTGGCCGTGGTGCTGCTGGTGGTGGGCTACCACCACGCCTGCGCCGTACTGCTGCGCAGGCTGACTTCCAACGCGGACCAGCACAGCCACCGCTGGTTCCGCTGGTTCAACGAGGTGCCGGTGCTGCTGCTGCTGGTCGCCGTGGTGTTGGTGGTCGTCAAGCCGTTCTGAGATGCAGCGGCTGCAGCGTTGCCCGGCTTCGTTCCCTTGCAATGGGGGCGGCGCGCGGCGGGCGGCAGCGGCCACGGCACGAGGTGATTGAGAGGGCATGCACAAGACGTCCGCCTGGCCTCTGGCGCTCATCTACGCGGCGCTGATCGTCTTCGCCAGCCTGTTCCCGTTCGACGGGTGGCGCGAGCAGGGAATCTCGCCCTGGGTGTTCTTCTCGGCGCGCATCCCGCCGCCGTACTGGACCTGGTTCGACGTCAACATGAACATCGCGGGCTATGCCCCGCTGGGGTTCCTGCTGGCCCTGGCGGGCCTGCGTTCTGGCTGGCCGCGCGCGGCCGTGCCGTTGGCGGCACTGGCGGGTGCGCTGCTGTCGCTGAGCATGGAATACCTGCAGATCTTCCTGCCGCGGCGGGTGCCGTCCAACATGGACTTCGCGCTCAACGCGACCGGTGCGCTGCTGGGAGCGTTGGCGGCCGCGCTGCTGGAGCGCTTCGGGGCCATTGCGCGCTGGAGCCGCTTTCGCGAGCGCTGGTTCGTTCCGCATGCGCGCGGCGCGCTGGTGCTACTGGCGCTGTGGCCCTGGGCACTGCTGTTCCCGGCGGCGCTGCCCTTTGGCCTGGGGCAGATGTGGGAGCGGCTGGAGGCCGCGCTCATCGACGCGCTGCAGGACACGCCGTTTCTGCAGTGGCTGCCCGTGCGCGAGGCGCCGCTGGAGCCACTGTCGCCGGGCGCCGAGCTCATGGCCGTCGCGCTGGGGCTGCTGATCCCCTGCCTGCTGGGCTACTGCGTCATGCGCCATGCGGGGCGCCGCATGGCCTTCGCACTGGCGACGGCCGCCGTGGGCGTGGGCGTGACGGCGCTGTCGTCGCTGCTGAGCTACGGGCCCACGCACGCCTGGGAGTGGCTCACGCTGCCGGCCCGCATGGGCGTGCTTGTTGCCCTGGGGGCGGCCCTGACGATGGCGGCCGTGCCGCGGCGCGGCTGCGCGGCGTTGCTGCTGCTGGCGCTGATGCTGCACCTGAACCTGCTCAACCAGGCGCCCACCAGCGCCTACTTCGCACAGACGCTGCAGGCCTGGGAGCAGGGGCGCTTCATCCGCTTCTACGGCCTGGGGCAGTGGCTGGGCTGGCTCTGGCCCTATGGGGCACTCGCCTATGTGGTATTGCGGGTGTCGCGCCGCGATGGCGACTCCTAGAATCGTGCCATGAGCGACACCACCCCCCAGTACTACCAGCGCCACATCTTCTTTTGCCTGAACGAGCGCACGAACGGCGAGAACTGCTGCGCCCACCATGGCGCCCAGCAGGCGTTTGACCGCTGCAAGATGCTGGTCAAGCAGCAAGGCCTGATGGGCCCCGGCAAGGTGCGCGTGAACAAGGCGGGCTGCCTGGACCGCTGCGCCGGCGGCCCCATCGCCGTGGTCTATCCCGAAGGGACTTGGTACACCTACGTGGATGAGAGTGACATCGACGAGATCGTGGAGTCGCACCTCAAGAACGGCGTGGTGGTCGAGCGCTTGCTCACGCCGCCGGAACTTGGCCGCTGATTTGCGCTCACTATCCTCTTTGTAGTGTTTTGGGCTCCAGCGCTTTCCCATCCAGCGCGGGCAGCTCTTGATTGGATAGCAACGTGAATGCCCAGACCGAACGCCTGACCCTCGCGGGCGCCGCGGGCGCCATCGAGGCTGCGCGCGATGCCGCGGCCGACGGCGTACCGCCGCGCGGCGTGGCGGTGATCGCCCATCCCCACCCGCTCTTCGGCGGCACCATGGACAACAAGGTGGTCCAGACCGTGGCGCGGGCCTTTGTAGCCTGCGGCTGGACGGCCGTGCGTTTCAACTTCCGCGGCGTCGGCGGTACCGCTGGCGTGCATGACGAAGGGCGCGGTGAGCTGGAGGATCTGCTGGCCGTCGTCCGCCAGGTGGCGCCCGAGGGGCCTGGCGCCGTGCCGATTGCCCTCGCGGGTTTCTCCTTCGGCGCCTTCGTCACCAGCCACGCGCTGGCGCGGCTGTGGCCCGAGCGCCCAGTGGAGCGCGCCGTGCTCGTGGGTACGGCGGCCAGCCGTTTCAAGGTGGCCGACGTACCCGCCGAGGCCCATCTGCGCACCCTGGTCGTGCACGGCGAAGCCGATGACACCGTGCCCTTGTCCGCAGTGATGGATTGGGCGCGCCCGCAGACACTGCCGGTTACGGTTGTGCCTGGGGGCGGTCATTTCTTTCACGGACAATTGCCGCTGCTCAAGGGCCTGGTCATGCGCCACCTGCAATCCGCGCCCTGACGGCGCGGCACCGTTTCTCTTGTGCCGACCATGCGGTCGGCCCGTTTCTTCTCCCGTTTCCCGAGTGCCTGTTCCCACCATGAAGTCTCTTTTGTCCTCCCTGCGAACCCTTGCCTGCGCCGCCCTGATGGCCCCCGCCATCCTCTGGGCGCAGGTGCCCCAACCGCCGGAGATCGCCGCCCGCAATTACATGCTGGTGGACGTGACGGCCGGCCAGGTGCTGGCGACCAAGGACATCGACGCGCCGGTGGAGCAGGCTTCGCTGACCAAGCTCATGACGGGCTATCTGGTCTTTGACGCACTGCGCGCCAAGAAGATCACGCTGGAGCAGCGCCTGCCGGTGAGCGAGCGTGCTTGGAAGATGCCGGGTTCGCGCATGTTCATCGATCCCAAGATGCAGGTTCCGGTGGACGACCTGCTCAAGGGCATGATCGTGCAGTCGGGTAACGACGCCACCGTGGCCTTGGCCGAAGGTGTGGGCGGTACGGTGGAAAACTTCGTGCGCCTGATGAACGAGCAGGCCAAGGCGCTGGGCATGACGAACACCGCCTACAAGAACCCCGAGGGGTTGACGGAGCCCGGCCACACCACCTCCGCGCGCGACCTGGCCACGCTGGCCACCCGGCTGATGCAGGACTTCCCCGAGTACATGCACTACTACTCGACCAAGCAGTACCGCTACGAGGGCACGCCCGCCTCTAACAGCAACAACCGCAACATGCTGCTGTTCCGCGATCCATCGGTGGACGGCCTGAAGACCGGCCATACCGCCGCCGCGGGCTATTGCCTGGTCGCCACGTCCAAACGCGAGTTTCCCAATGTGGGGCAGCGCCGCATGCTGTCCATCGTGCTGGGGGCCGCGAGTGAGAACGCCCGCGCCAACGAGAGCCAGAAGCTGCTGAACTGGGGCTACACGGCGTTCGATTCGGTGAAGCTGTTCGACGCTGGCCAGGCTGCCGCCACGCCCGCCGTGTGGAAGGGCACGCAGAGCACCCTCAAGATCGGCCGCCCTGAAGCCATCGTGATCACCGTGCCTTCGGGCAGCGCGGGCAAGGTCACGACCGAGATCGTACGCAAGGACCCGCTGGTCGCGCCCTTCACCAAGGGACAGGCCATCGGCACGCTCAAGGTGAAGCTGGGTGAGCAGCAGGTGGCCGAGGTGCCCCTGGTGGCGCTGGAGGATGTGGCACAGGCCGGCATCTTCGGCCGTGCCTGGGACGCCATTCGCCTCTGGATCAAGTAAACGCCATGCTTTGGAGGCGGCTCAACCGGGGGGGCATCGTCCCCGGATTGCCTGTCCGCTCTCAAACTGGTACATTAGAAGGCTTTTCGGAATTTCCGAAGGGTTTCACGTTTTCGCTTTTTATAGCAATTCACGTTTAGGGACGTATTAATGCCAACCATTAACCAACTCGTGCGTCAGGGCCGCACGGTCGAAGTTGTCAAATCCAAAAGCCCTGCTATGGAAAACTGCCCTCAGCGCCGTGGCGTGTGCACCCGTGTGTACACCACGACACCGAAGAAGCCTAACTCCGCTCTGCGTAAGGTCGCCAAGGTGCGCCTGACCAACGGTTTCGAGGTGATCTCCTATATCGGCGGTGAAGGCCACAACCTGCAAGAGCACAGCGTGGTGCTGGTGCGCGGCGGTCGTGTGAAGGACTTGCCCGGTGTGCGTTACCACATCGTGCGCGGTTCGCTTGACCTGCAAGGCGTCAAGGATCGCAAGCAGGCCCGCTCCAAGTACGGCGCGAAGAAGCCCAAGGCCAAGTAAGCCCTGGACCTTTCGGTCTGAGATTTTTCGGTGCTGTTCCCGCGTGGCGCGGTGACACAGCGTAGTGACCCTAAACGCAGGTGTTCTGCGCGGGTCGAGTAAGTGGGAGTCCTGAATGGCTCTCGCGGTGCCGGGAACGGTGCCAACTGAAGCAAAGATAGAGGTAAAAAATGCCACGTCGTCGCGAAGTCCCCAAACGTGAAATCCTGCCGGATCCCAAGTTCGGCAATGTCGAGCTGTCCAAATTCATGAACGTGATCATGGAAGGCGGCAAGAAAGCAGTTGCAGAGCGCATCATTTATGGCGCCCTGGATCTGATCTCCCAGAAGCAGCCTGAAAAGGATGCTCTGGAAGTGTTCGTCACGGCCATCAACAACGTGAAGCCGATGGTCGAAGTGAAGTCCCGCCGTGTGGGCGGTGCGAACTACCAGGTGCCCGTGGAAGTGCGTCCCGTGCGCCGTCTGGCCCTGTCGATGCGCTGGATCAAGGAAGCCGCCCGCAAGCGTGGCGAGAAGTCCATGGCCCAACGCCTGGCCAACGAGCTGATGGAAGCCACCGAAGGCCGTGGTGGCGCCATGAAGCGTCGTGACGAAGTGCACCGCATGGCCGAAGCCAACAAGGCCTTCAGCCACTTCCGCTTCTAAACCAGACGGAAGTCATCAAGGGTTCATCTCTGATCACGATAAAGGCCGCAGGCGTGCACAAGCGCGCTGCGGCCTTGTGTTGATGGAGGCCCTTAAGACAATAGTCGCGCGCAGCGTGCGGCTCCGAAACCCAAGCGATCAACCAAGGATTCATCATGGCTCGCAAAACACCCCTTGAGCGCTACCGCAATATCGGTATCTCCGCACACATCGACGCTGGCAAAACCACGACGTCCGAGCGTATCCTGTTCTACACGGGCGTGACCCACAAGCTGGGCGAAGTGCACGACGGCGCAGCCACCACCGACTGGATGGAGCAAGAGCAAGAGCGCGGCATCACGATCACCTCGTCCGCCGTGACCTGCTTCTGGAAGGGCATGGACCTGTCCCGCCCCGAGCACCGCATCAACATCATCGACACCCCCGGCCACGTGGACTTCACCATCGAGGTGGAGCGTTCCATGCGCGTGCTGGACGGCGCCGTTATGGTGTACTGCGCCGTGGGTGGCGTGCAGCCCCAGTCCGAGACTGTGTGGCGCCAAGCCAATAAGCACAAGGTGCCCCGCCTGGCATTCGTGAACAAGATGGACCGTACCGGCGCCAACTTCTTCAAGGTCTATGACCAGATGAAGCTGCGCCTGAAGGCCAACCCTGTGCCCATCGTGGTGCCGATCGGTGCGGAAGACAACTTCCAGGGCGTGGTCGACCTGCTGAAGATGAAGGCCATCATCTGGGACGAGGCCTCGCAAGGCATGAAGTTCGAATACGGCGAGATCCCCGCCGAGCTCGTCGACACCTGCAAGAAGTGGCGCGAGAACATGGTGGAAGCCGCCGCCGAAGCCAGCGAAGAGCTGATGAACAAGTACCTGGAAGAGGGCGACCTGTCCGAGGCCGAGATCATCGGCGGCCTGCGCCAGCGCACCATCGCCACGGAAATCCAGCCCATGCTGTGCGGCTCCGCGTTCAAGAACAAGGGCGTGCAGCGCATGCTCGACGCCGTGCTGGATCTGCTGCCCTCGCCCGTGGATATCCCCGACGTGGCCGGTACCGATCCCGACGACGAAGAGAAGAAGCTGTCGCGCAAGGCCGACGACAACGAGAAATTCTCGGCCCTGGCATTCAAGCTGATGACTGACCCGTTCGTGGGCCAGCTGACTTTCGTGCGCGTGTACTCGGGCGTCCTGACCAAGGGTGACACCGTGTTCAACGCCGTGAAGGGCAAGAAGGAGCGTATCGGCCGTATCGTGCAGATGCACGCCAATGAACGCCAGGAAATCGAGGAAATTCGCGCTGGCGACATCGCTGCCTGCGTGGGCCTGAAGGACGTGACCACCGGTGACACGCTGTGCGATATCGAATCGCCCATCGTGCTGGAAAAAATGGTGTTCCCCGAGCCTGTGATCGCACAGGCCGTGGAGCCCAAGTCCAAGGCTGACCAGGAAAAGATGGGTATTGCCCTGTCGCGCCTGGCCTCCGAAGACCCGTCGTTCCGCGTGCGCACCGACGAAGAATCGGGCCAGACCATCATCGCCGGCATGGGCGAGCTGCACCTGGAAATCATCGTGGACCGCATGAAGCGCGAGTTCAACGTGGAAGCCAACGTGGGCAAGCCCCAGGTGGCCTACCGCGAAACCGTGCGCAAGACCGTCACCGATGTGGATGGCAAGTTTGTGCGCCAATCCGGTGGTAAGGGTCAGTACGGCCACGTGGTGTTCACGCTGGAGCCCCTAGAAGCAGGTAAGGGCTTCGAGTTCGTCGACGAAATCAAGGGCGGTGTGGTTCCTCGCGAATACATCCCTGCGGTGCAGAAGGGTGTGGAAGAAGCGCTGACCTCCGGCGTGCTGGCGGGCTACCCTGTGGTGGACGTTCGCGTGCGTCTGACGTTCGGTTCGTACCACGATGTGGACTCGTCCGAACAGGCGTTCAAGATGGCTGCTATCTTCGGCTTCAAGGAAGCGGCTCGCAAGGCCAACCCCGTCATCCTCGAGCCCATGATGGCCGTGGAAGTCGAGACGCCCGAGGATTACGCCGGTACCGTGATGGGTGACCTGTCCAGCCGTCGTGGCATGGTGCAGGGCATGGACGACATGGTCGGCGGCGGCAAGGTCATCAAGGCCGAAGTCCCGCTGTCCGAGATGTTCGGCTACGCCACGCAGCTGCGCTCCATGACGCAAGGTCGCGCGACGTACACGATGGAGTTCAAGCACTACGCCGAAGCACCGCGCAACGTGGCCGAAGCCATCGTTGCGGCTCGCGCCAAGTAAGCCGGGCATATAAGCAAAAAGAGCTGCTAACGCTTGTCCATCAAGCGCAGGCAGCTCCTGTTTTTCTAGCAAGTTTCTTGCAATCTGCGATCCGGTGCCGTCCTGTTGCACTGTGCGGGCCGAACCAGCAACCGGATGCAGACGTTAAACCCTCACACAGGCATTGCTCTTTTGGAGTTCGAAAATGGCAAAAGGTAAGTTTGAACGTACCAAGCCCCACGTGAACGTGG